>JAGXAA010000024.1 GCA_018971765.1 Patescibacteria group bacterium | reverse complement strand
GATAGGCTTTTTCAAAGGATGGAATCAAATTAGCGAATTCCTGATAGCTTAACCCCGTCAAGGCTTTCATCGCTCTGGGGTCGCGAGAGAGTTTTTGGATGTTCATGCCGATATTGTATCAAAAAAGTCTATATGGCAACAGGTCTAATGTCCGAGGCGCGAAGCCGTATGTGCTTGCCCCTCCCACCCAGTGCGCGCACATCTCGCCCGCGAAGGGTAGAAGGGATCGCGGGCGGGGCTCCCTAAGATTTACTATGTATTTCCAATAGCTCACAAAGCACTGTATCGAGATACATTTTTATCTGACAAGCCTCAGCTTTATCAGAGGAAGATGTGTGGGTTGATAATGAGCCACGATTATAGGTTGATCTAACTAATCTTTCTATCCCTTCGTCAACAACATACGCAGCGTCTTCCGGAGATTTTATTGCTGTTTCAGATTTTCCTCTATTTCTTAAAACATAACGGACTTTCTGTTTCATTGTTGGCCTTGTCATGTCTTTCTCTAATTTAAACCCTTTCATTTTTGTAACTTCTTCATCGGGAGCGAGATAATCAAGGGTTTCTCTCAAGACCTCCCTCATTTCTGCAACGGTACCTCTATATGAAATTCGTGAAGTATTTAAATCATTTAAAATCTGTTGATATGAACTAGCAATAGCTGGAATAATTTGACCCAGTATTTTTAGTAAGGCTGATTCATAATCGTTTTTTATAATTTTTGTATTACGGTTACGGAGAGTATAAGAACCAGTCGACTCTATCGTTACAAGTTCAGATTTAATTTTCTTTAAAAATTTTTTATATTTTGAAGTTAGTGCTTTTGAGTTCGTCAGCGTTATTAGGTTCTGCATTGAAGTATCAAGCTCTTCAGTCGGTATGCCTAGATTCTTTAGATCAGATTGCAAAATCTCAAAATAGGCTTTTACAAAAGCTTTTGTTTCATCTTTAACTGAAGCCGAACCGAGCTGAAGAGATTTTATTGAATTAACCGTCTTTGCTAGTCTTTCGGTTTGCTTTAGTTTCTCTGCTAGATTGTCATTAGCAGGATCCATAATTATTTTTTAGATTTCTTCGCCTTTTTTGCTTTAGTTTTAGCTCTCGCTTTTCGTGGCTCACTATCTCCATTTGGCAAACTATGTGCAATAAGGTTATAACCGACTGGATTTAATTTGTAAGTTCCACGATCTGCAATTTCAAAATACCCAGCTCTCTTAGCGTTCACTAGAGTATCGGCGGCTCCGTTTTTTCCAGAAGGGAGTTTATAATTAGCTTGCTTGAAATATTTTTCTATATCTGTTGAATCTATAGCCACCTTTCTTTCGTCTGAAGGAGCTATTTCTTGAAGATAAAACGCGACCAAAACTGCCATTTGGATAGCGGAACGAGGAGATTTTTCTTCTTTAAATGTTCGGATGTCAACAATTTTTGTATTAAGAGTGTTTTCATATCCGACAGATTGAGCGGGTTTTTGTACTGGAGACATTATTGGTGCGTTAATTTGCTCTGTCACGGGAACACCAAAACGCTCTAGCACATATTTCATCACCCTCTGCCTTTGTCCATCATCTAGATTATTTAATGAGGCAATAATTTCATTCATTGCCGAAATTTCTTTGTCTTGTTCCATAGTTATTTTAATATTATTTATAATGTGGATAACCCGCTCTTGTTTAGGTTATGTTTAGGTAGTATACTCCAAGCATGGAAAAGAAGTCAAGTATGGGTACAGGCAAACCATCAAAGCGACAGGCGGAGGTACTCCACTTTGCTCGAGAATATCGTAGAGAAAATGGTTACTCGCCAGCACTGACCGAAATTGCGAAGCATTTTGGTATCTCTGTCCCGACAGTTCACCAGCACATATCATCTTTGCGCGAGAAAAATCTGCTTACAGTTGAAAAAGGCAAAAAGCGATCTATTCAAGCACTTCGTGACCATAAATCGCCAGTCGTAGAGATACCTCTTATGGGATTTATTGCAGCGGGAGGTCCGATTGAGGCAATTAGAGAACCGGAGCCGATAGAAGTTCCACGAAGCATGCTCTCTTCCGGTGCGAATTTTTATGCACTCAAGGTTTCCGGACGAAGTATGATTGAGGAGGGTATTTCTGACGGCGATATTGTTATTGTTCGCGAACAGCAAACGGTTGATGATGGTGAAAAAGCAGTTGCATATATGCCGGACCGAAACGAAGTTACATTAAAAAAGATTTACAGAGAGAAAGACCGCATCAAACTTGTGCCGGCAAACAAATACATGAAGCCTTTTTACGAAACGAATGTGGAAATACAAGGAAAGGTCGTGGGAGTTCTTAGGAAAGAATTTTAATAAATGCTAAAATAATTTTATGTCATTAGTATCTATACCAGAAGCATCAAAATGGGCTACCGACTATCTTGAGAAAGAGGTGTCCCCGACAAACATTTCTTACCTTGTGCAATATGGCAAGGTAAAAAAACATGGCGAAAACGGTTCTACTATGGTTGATTTGGGTGATCTTAAAAAATACTACGAATCTTACAATGGAAAGCGCGAGATAAGTTGGAAAAAAAATCTTGGCAACGACTTAAACTGGACACTTTCGTTCGATAACTTGCGCGAGAAAGATACCACAAAACATGTGCACCGACTTCATCCGTACAAAGGTAAATACATTCCTCAGCTTGTTGAGTATTTTATAGATACACACACAGACGATTTCAAAAAGGAGGCATATTTCAAATCTGGCGATATTATTCTTGACCCATTTTTGGGTTCAGGAACGACACTTATTCAGTCGTTAGAGATGGGTATACATTCAGTCGGTATAGATGTATCAGAATTTAATTGCATGATTGCTAGCTGTAAGGCAACGCGCTACGACGAGGAGTATTTACAGAAAGCAATCAAAAGAATGCTCTCCGCGTTGGATACATTTGAGCATGATAATAAAATTCAAGAATTTGAAACTGAGCTTTTGGCTGAGCTTGCCAAATTTAATAATCTATACTTCCCCGGCTACGATTTTAAGTATAAACTCAATCAGGGAAATTTTGACGAAAAGAAATTCTCTATCGAAAAAGAGCGTGAGTTTCTGCCTGTATACCAAAAATTACTCAAAAAGTATGCAATCAAACTAAAACAGGATAAATCAGACTCTTTCCTTGATATCTGGTTTATGGATAATGTTCGCCGAGAAATAGATCATGTCTTTCAGACAATCAAACAAGAAAAAGATGTTAAGACACGCAAAATCCTCGCGCTTATTTTGAGCCGAACAATTAGGTCATGCCGAGCCACAACGCATAGCGATCTGGCAACGCTCAAGGAGCCACAACTTACGACATACTACTGCTACAAACACAAGAAAATCTGCAAACCGCTATTTTCGATTAAGACAATGCTCAATCGCTATGCGTTTGATACATTGAGTCGAATCCGTGAATTTAATACCTTACGTAAGCCTGTACACTACTCCGCAATAACCGGAGACTCTCGAACTGTGAATATTTTTGAGAAAGTAGAAAAGCAAAGTCCGGAGTTTTCTAAAATTCTTAAAAAGCAAAAAATAGCGGGTATTTTTTGCTCACCTCCGTATGTTGGGCAAATTGACTACCATGAACAGCACGCATATGCTTATGACTTGCTCGGATTTAAACGAAAGGATGATTTAGAAATAGGCCCTTTGTACAAAGGGCAAGGGCAAGAAGCTCGTCGATCGTATGCACAAGGAATTGCTGATGTATTAAATAATTGTAAGCAATATCTAAAAGCAGATTTTGATATTTTCCTTGTAGCAAATGACAAATATAACCTTTACCCAGAAATTGCTGAGAAATCAGGTATGAAGATTGTAAATCAATTCAAGCGTCCAGTGTTAAATCGCACGGAACGCGATCGCAATCCTTACTCAGAAATAATTTTCCACTTTAAATCAAAATAATTTATGGCTTTATCTAAAGAACAAGTAAATAGCGTTGAGGAAGTTTTGAAAGCAAGTTTGCGTAATAAGTTCCAAAACTATAAACCTGAACCGGCATCAATGCCTTTTCATACACGACTACTCGGCAAGGATAGACTTGCCTTGTATTCTTTCATTCACTCTCTCAATACAAATTTCGGTACAAGTATTTTTGAGCCGGTCGGTCTTGCTCTAGCGCAGAAAAATTTCAAAATGGCTGTTTCGCAAGCAACAGCTGGAAATCAGATTAGCACTGCCGCGCAAGCTGAAATACAGAAGATTATTGACGGTCTTACGACAGCAACAAGTACTCCGAATAAGAAAGATGAGATTGAAAGAATAAGGAAAGTCTGCCAAACGGGAGAAATGATTAAAGTCAAACCAACAAAGGTTGATTTGATGTTCGAGTCAAAAGACGGAGCTTTTTATTTATTTGATATTAAAACCGCAAAACCAAACGCTGGAGGTTTTAAGGAATTCAAACGGACACTTCTTGAGTGGGCAGCTGTTCTTTTAGCGAATAATCCTAAGGCTGATGTAAATACTTATATCGCAATTCCTTACAATCCTTACGAACCAGAACCATATACTCGATGGACAATGCGAGGAATGCTTGATCTAGAAAATGAGCTTAAAGTGGCAGACGAGTTTTGGGATTTCCTTGGCGGTAAGAATACCTACAAGGATTTACTCGACTGCTTTGAGAGAGTTGGTATTGAGCTTCGTGACGAAATTGATGCCTACTTTAAGCGCTTTAACAAAAAGTAGCCCTCGCCCCGTTTCCGCCCATTCAATTTTAAAAAAATCCCCCGCGCGAAAAAAAATAAGTATGGAAAGGCGGAACGGGGCGAGGGCGGAGCGCCGAGTCCGCGAGGCGCTGGTCGGATTGTTAGAGTCACCACGCAATCGGAGCGTACGCATTGGTCTAAAGCCACCACACACGCGGAGCGTGCGATTAGTCAGAGTTCTATTGGAAAAAGGTTCGCGCAAAGGATATGATTAGATCACAAATGAAATGAAAACGCTTGCGATTGAAACATCCTGCGACGAGACGAGCGTCGCGATAGTCGAGGCGAAAGGCGGACTCACAAATCCGTCTTTTGAAACTTTGTCCAATGCGGTTTTGTCGCAGATTAAAATACACGCTCATTGGGGCGGTGTCGTGCCGATGATGGCCAAAAGAGAGCATCAGAAAAATTTGATACCGATATTAAGAAAAAGTTTAGTAAAAGCCGAGCTTTTTAAAAATTCGAAATCAGGAGCGCAAAATCCGAAACAAATTCCAAATGACAAATTAAAAATTATAAATAAAATCTTAGAAAGAGAGCCGAAACTTTTGGAACAATTTTTGAAGTTTATTCCGACGATTCAAACGCCGAAAATTGACGCGATTGCCGTGACAGTTGGACCGGGGCTTGAGCCCGCGCTTTGGGTCGGCGTGAATTTCGCCAAGGCGCTTGCGGTATTTTGGAAAAAACCGATTGTGGCAGTGAATCATATGGAAGGACACATCACCGCCGTTTTGTTGAAAAACGGCAAAAATTTGAAATCTAAAATCCGAAGCACGAAACAAATTCAAAATTCAAAATTCAAAATTCCAATAATTCAATTTCCGGCGATTGCGTTGCTGGTTTCGGGAGGGCACACGGAATTGGCGCTTATTAAAAAATGGGGCGATTATAAAATTATCGGGCGAACCAGAGATGACGCCGCCGGTGAATGTTTTGACAAGACGGCCAGAATGTTGGAACTTCCCTATCCAGGCGGACCGCAGATCGCCAAACACGCGGAAAACTTTAAAAAATATCCGCTCACTTTCCGAATGGGCGGATGGACGAGGCGAGAAATGGAAAAAGAAGCGTTTAATATCAAACTCCCTCGCCCGATGATTCACTCTAACGATTTTGATTTTTCTTTTTCCGGACTTAAAACCGCCGTTCTTTATATGTTGCGGGATATGAAAGAAAGGCATATAAATATCAACGACTTTACTCCGATGATTTGTCACGAAATCCAGCAAGCGATAATTGACGTACTACTCGCAAAAACAATCAAAGCCGCTAAAGAATTCGGCGCTAAATCTATCATACTCGGCGGCGGCGTAGCGGCAAACAAAGAATTGAGAGAACAAATGAAAAAGACTGTCGCTCGCGAACTTGCGAAAACGACAGTCTTTCATTTGCCTCCCGCCAAACTCACCACCGACAATGCGGCGATGATAGCGGCGGCGGGATATCTGCGCGCATCCAAAAAAAATTTTACTAAACCTGAAAACCTAATAGTCCAAGGGAATTTGGGGTTGTAAAGTTATGAAAAAGAGAAAGGGGCTATCCACGATGTGTTGTGGATAGCCCCAATTTTTTCGACCGCCTGCGGCGGAATTCAAGGGATCAAAAGCCCCAAGAATTCAAGACCTCAAGGATCGATTACTGCGAGAGGAAGGCCGAAGCGGAACCGTAGCTCGCGAAGGCAGCGTCGAACCAGAAGGCATCGAACTCGACATCGCCGTCGACGAAGTGGAAGACCGGCGCGTACGAGAAGTAGCCATCGGCATCCGGAGCGAACTCGTCACCAGCGCAGTCGACGTGGAGCTGTTCCCACTGAACCTCGCGTTCGGGGTGGGTCAGCAACATGATGCCGATTGCAAATGCTCCGAGACCGAACTCGTTGGCCTGGAAGACCTCACGTGCCCGGCGCACCGAACGGCCCTTGTGACGGAGACCGAACTGGGCCGGAACGACGAGGATGTCGTGATCCTTCTGCTCGTCGCCGAGCTTCTGGAACATCTTCGCCGTCTTGGCGTGCTGCCTGAGGTACTCCGCTCCGAGCTGGTCGTCACGGTAGTTGTAGAAACTCCGCTTCGACTCGATCATCGCGAGCACCTTCTCGACCGCTTCGCCGTAGCTCGCGGCCATCGTCTGCCACTTCGGAATGGCGAACCATCCTTCGGCGTAGGGCGGCAGCGGCCACTCGGCGATCTTCTCGAGGGCGTTGCCGATGCCGGGGAAGAGCTGACGCAGGATGTTGGTCTGCTCGGTGATCCTCTTGACCTTGTAGCCCTTGGGATACGCGTAGCTCGACTGCACTTCCTCGTCGGCGAACTGGTTGGACACCGAGAGCTCCTTGATGCCGGCGATGATGCGAGCTTGGAACTCGTCGCCGTTCTCGATGAGCTTCTGGATGCCGTCCTTGTCGAGCCCTGCTTCCGCCAAGGCTTTGTCCGCGGCGTCTTCGACGAACCGCTCGTACCACTTCCGTTGTCCATCCGTGATGGACGTGATCGACTGTGTCGTCATCGTCAACCTCCTTCTAAAAATAAAATTTAATTAAAGTACAAAGTATGTTTTTATAATACACAAAATAATAATCTTGTCAATCCTTATTAAACCCCTTATTTTCTGCTAAAATTTCAGTATGAATACAGAAAAAGAAAATGTGGTCAACGAAAAATTGCTAAAGCCATACGACCCGAAAGAAACGGAAACTCGGATTTACAAGATTTGGGAAGAAAGTGGATATTTTAATCCTTATAATCTGCCGGAAAGACACAAGGAGCATTTCACGATTATTATGCCACCGCCGAACGCTAATGGTTCGCTTCATGCCGGACATGCGGTATTCGTGACCATTGAAGACCTCATCATTAGATACAAAAGAATGAGAGGATTTAGAGCGCTGTGGGTGCCGGGGGCGGATCACGCCGGTTTTGAAACTCAAGTCGTCTACGAGAAAAAACTGGAGAAAGAGGGTCGGTCAAGATTCAAGATGGATCCGAAAGAGCTTTATCAGGAGATAATGGACTTCACCCGGAGCAACAAAGCTTTTATGGAAAACCAGCTTCGCGAGCTCGGCGCTTCTTGCGATTGGTCCAGAGAAAAATTCACTTTGGATGCCGACATCATAAAAACGGTTTATAAAACTTTCAAAAAACTTTCCGATGACGGGCTACTTTATCGAGGCAAAAGAATAGTGAATTGGTGCACAAAGCATCAGACTTCCCTTTCCGAACTTGAGACCACTGCCGAGGAAAAAACCGACCCGCTTTATTACATAAAATACGGACCGTTCACGGTCGCCACCGTGAGACCGGAAACGATTTTCGGCGATACTGCTATAGCTATTAATCCGCATGACAAAAGATACGCGGATTATATCGGAAAAGAAGTCGAGCTCGGCGAGCTAGGGCATTTTATCGGCAGAAAAAAATTAAAAGTCATTGCCGACGAATATGTGGACAAAGAATTCGGCACGGGCGCGGTCAAAATCACTCCCGCCCACGACCCCAACGACTTCGCGATAGGGCTTAAGCACAATCTAGAAACTGTGGAAGTCGTAGACAAATACGGCAAGCTGAACGACAAGACAGGCAAATACGCTGGACTAAAAGTTGATGAAGCGAGAAAACTCGTGGCGGAAGATTTAAAGACTGCCGGACTGCTTGAAAAAATCGATGACAAATACAAGCACTCGGTAAAAAGCTGTTATAAATGCGCGAAAACTATTGAACCAAAAATAATGAATCAGTGGTTCGTTAAAACGGCACCCTTGGCGGAAAAAGCGATGAAAGCGGTATCCAGCGGAAAAATAAAATTCGTGACGGAAAAATTTGAAAAAATATTTTTCCACTGGATGAAAAACATCCAAGACTGGAACATTTCCCGACAGATTGTCTGGGGTATTCCCATTCCGGCAAAAATTTGCAATAAATGCGAGAACGGATTCGCCGACATAGAAGATGAGATTGAAGAATGCCCGAAATGCGGAGGAGAAGTTTATGACGACCCTGACACTTTTGACACTTGGTTTTCTTCCGGACAATGGCCTTTCGCGGCGCTTGGTTACCCCGACAACAATGATTACAAAATTTATTATCCGACTGATGTTATGGAAACTGGTTCGGATATTCTATTTTTCTGGGTGGCCAGAATGATAATGCTGGGAATTTATGTGACGGGCGAAGTTCCTTTCAAGACAATTTATCTTCACGGCCTTGTCCGAGACTCGGAAAGACAGAAAATGAGCAAAAGCAAAGGCAATGTCATAAGCCCGATAGAGATGAGCGAGAAATACGGCACGGATGCCCTGCGGATGGCGCTTATCGTCGGCAACACGCCCGGAAGCGATATGGCGCTGTCGGAAGACAAGATAAAAGGATACAAACATTTCGCCAACAAGATATGGAACGCGAGCAGATTCGTGCTGGAAAACACGAAAGATTTTGATTTTGACGGAAAACCGGAAATGACGAATGAAGATAAAAAACTTATTGATGAGCTCGCGGCAGAGATTAAAGAAATCACCGTTGATATTGAAAATTACAGATTTTATCTGGCGGCGGAAAAACTTTATCATTATTTCTGGCATAATTTCGCCGATGTGATAATAGAAAAAAGCAAAACTCGCCTCGCAGGCGAGAAGAAAGGCGAAAGAGAATCAGCGCAGTGGACGCTTTTTGAAATCCTTGCAACGCTTATAAAGACTATCCACCCTTTTATGCCTTTTATTACCGAAGAGATATGGTCGTTCTTGCCTATAAAAAATAAACGACTTTTAATGATAGAAACTTGGCCTATTGCGCTTGATAACGACAAAAAACATGATCAGCTCTAATGCGATATTTTTTTCTCTCATCGGCGGAATCTTACCCGCTTTGTTTTGGCTTTATTTCTGGCTGAGAGAGGACAAACTCAGGCCCGAACCTCGCTTTCTCATTATGTTTTCATTTTTTGGCGGAATGATTGCCGTCATAGCGGCGCTCTTCGCTGAAAAGATTACCGGGAGTTTAGTGGCAAGCAATGTGATACTTGTCGCGGTTTATGCTCCGATTACGGAAGAATTGTTCAAATTTTTGGCGGCTTATTTCACGGCTCTTCGAAACAAAGAAGATGACGAGCCCATAGACCCGATTATGTATCTTATGTCATCGGCGCTTGGATTTGCCGCTCTGGAAAATGCGTTGTTTCTAATCAGTCCTCTCGCGGAAAATCACATAATGACAAGCATAGTCACCGGTAATTTGAGATTTGTCGGCGCCACCCTGCTTCACATCGTCGCGTCGGCGTCAATCGGAATTTTTATCGGTTTTTCTTTTTACAAAAGCAAAAGGTTTAAATTTTTTATGACGATTGTCGGACTTGTCGCGGCGATAGCATTGCACTCTTTTTTTAATTTATTTATAATTAGAGGAACAAGTGAAAATATTCTGTCGGTATTCGCCGGTCTTTGGGTTGCCGTGATTTTTATCATATTGATTTTGGAAAAAGTCAAAAAGATTAAAAACGGCGGACAAAAAATAAATTCTTAATAATAAGTTAAACGTAAAAAATTATGACAAAACATAAAAAATCATTCTTTGAAAGATTGACCGGCACCGTGAAAATAAGCGACGATGAAGTTGAAGAAGAGGTCGAAGAGGAGGCTGAAGAAGTTGAAGAGGCAAAAGAAAGAAGTCTGGCTGAAGACGACAGCGACGGACAGCTCGCGGTAGATGTTTATCAGACTAATAATGACATAATCATTAAAACAATGGTGGCTGGAATCAGGCCGGAAGACCTTGACATATCGATCACGCGCGATATGGTGACGATTAAAGGAAGCAGAGAGGACAACATAAGCATTGAGGATGATGATTTTTTTCATAGGGAGCTTTTTTGGGGCTCTTTCTCAAGGACGATTCTCCTTCCTCAAGAAATTGAAATAGAAGAAGCCGAAGCCATAGAACGACACGGGCTACTCACTATCAAACTCCCGAAGATAAACAAAGACAGGCAGACGAAATTGAGAGTCAAGGCGAGCTAATAAAACCTTCGCCAAATGATGTAGGTTTTGTCGTTATACTTGTCTTGTTTTCGCCTTTTTCAAAGTTTCCAAAGTCAAGACAGCGCTTTCTTTTTCGGCAGTCATATTGCCAAGTATTCGGAAGCTTCCCTCGCCGAAAGTTCCGTCAACGAGCCGAGCAATCGGCAAAAGCCGACCTGTGAAATTGGCTTTCAAAAATTCTTTAAAGACATCATCGGTGCTTTCATACAAATCAGGAAATTCTTTTTGTATTTCGACGCATATATAATTAAGGACATGCCTTTGCTTCTGATAAAAGATGGTTTCATAATCATTTTCACTCTTTTTCCCAACCCATATAATATCATCTTCCGGAATTTTTATTTTATCAGAAAACTTTTTTCTTAAATCTTTTGCCTCACCTGACATAAGCCATTTCTTTTCTTCTCTCAACAAAGGAAGATCAAGGAGTTTATATAATGATTTCTTTTCTTGCGCGGAAACAATCGCTTCATGCAAACCTTTAAAATGATTATGGTATGCTCCACTATAACCATCTTTTTGTGATGCTCTTGCACTCACTCCTTCGCGATAAGGAGTTTTATTCACCTTGCCGCCCTTATCTTCAACTTCAGCGGAAAAATGAGCTTTAAGATGGAGAGTCTCGTGAAGAGCGACAGCGCCAAAATACACAGGATTATCTCGAAAATGTTGGGCATCAAAAATCATCCCCTGCACCATGAAAAAAGTCTCCGCTGTGCCACTGCCACCCGCCACTTTTTTGTATAACTCTGGCGGAATAATATGATAATTTTCGGCAGAAATATCATATGGTTCTATTCCCGCTTCACTCATCAACCTATCTGTTTCTTCATTGGCGAAATCGATAAGCGCCAGTTCTTTTTCAGATTTTGGATATTCAAATTTATCCATTTGTTCTCTGCCCTCAGAAGGCATTGAATCATAATGGTTAAAAAGAGCCCGCTCAATCTCTTTTTTAGCTTCATCTTTTTTCTCCGCGGAAGCATCGCCGATTATTCTAAATTCTGGTCCTTTTTCCATATGATAATCAATTACCCTGCGGCAGGAAGACCGCAGGGTATGAACGGTCTCATGACGAAAGTATTTCAATACTACCATAGACATAAGTTAGAAGCATCCTGCTCCCCTTGATTTTTAACGTACCTCTCTACTATAGACCAATTTCCTCTCTCTCCGACGGTGGCGACATAGTAGCCATCTGTCCAGAATTCTCCACCCCATAGGTCTTTCTTAAGTTCAGGAAATTTCAAAAAGATTTGTCGAGCGGTGATACTTTTGTAGAGCCTCACAAATTGACCGATCGAATATTTTGGATGAAATGAAGCAAGTATGTGAATATGGTTCTCATCACAACCGATTTGATCTATATAAAGCTCGAAACGATCTTCAAATCCTTTTGAAATTTCCTTCAACGCCTTTGTTACTCCGTCAGAGAGCAATGCTTTGTGATATTTAACTGGAAACACGATATGGTAGTGGGTATCATACGCACAATGGTAACCTTTGCGAGTCATGAGACAAGTATACCTGAAAACCGAGGGTTTTCAGACTTTCCTACAATGTCCTGCGGCAGGAAGACCGCAGGGAAACGAGTT
>JAGXAA010000023.1 GCA_018971765.1 Patescibacteria group bacterium | reverse complement strand
ACGCGATTTTTCGCGCGAGACTTTCGTCGTTAATCAGCGTTCTTATCTTATCCGCCAAATCTTGGGGATCGCCGACCTTGGCGAAAAGTCCGGTGGCTTTGTCTTCGCCGACTTCCGTCGGGTCTTTCAAAAAATCGGGGATTCCGCCGACGGGAGTGCCTATTATCGGCAAACCCGCTCCCATAGCTTCCAAAAACGAACTGCCCAGCCCTTCAGAGCGAGAAGGTCTGACGAATATGTCGGCATTCAAAAGATATTCATAGACAACTTCCGGATCAATGTGCCCCAAAAATACGACTTCATTCGAAACTCCCAAAATCCTCGCCAAATCTTTCAATTTCGATTCATCCGAACCTCCGCCTAAAATCCAGCATTGAACCTCTCCGGATAGACCTTCTTTTTTCAATATGGCCACGGCCTCAATGAGAACATCAATGCCATTTTTCGGAACCAATCTCGATGTCGTGATTGTGATTTTTTTTTGATTTTCGGCTTTATGGATTTTCGGCTTTATGGATTTTCCCGCGTCAATTCCATTAGGCACCACCAGAACGCAATCTTTTTTACCCATACTCTTCGCCCAATCGGCAAGATAATTGCTGATGGCCTGAACGCAATCCGCTTTAGTGAAAATCTTTCTGAATAAAAAACCGACGAAAATCCACAGAAAACCCGCCCGCTTTTTAGGATAATCAGTCGCGTCGCCCTCTTGGAGAGTAAGCAAATATTTAATTTTCGGGTGAGTCAGTTTGAAAAATAAAGCGGCGTAACCGGCCCTGTTCGCCATAATGGACCAGATGACGGAGTAATGCCGTTTCGCATTCAGTCTTGCCGCTTTGAAAAAAGCCGCAAAAGAAAAAAATATTTTCGGAGAGGATATTCTGTAGACATTCACATTCCCTATCCTTTCAAATTTCGGCCAGTCTTTATTAAATCTCAAGGTTATCATATCAAAAGAAAAATCCGCCCAAGCTTCTGAATTATCCGCCTGAATGCGATCGGTGATTTCCTTGACCGCCAATTCGGCGCCCCCCACGAAAGGAATATAAGCCAATGAGAAAATCAATATTCTCTTATCCTTCCGAATTGAAATTTTGTTTTCCATATTCTAAATTTACTCTATTATTTCTATGTCAAATCCTGAAATCTCCTCGTTCGTCTGGTCGGAATTTCTCGCTTGAATGACGGCAAAAATAGCGGTGGTGATTATGAAAATGAGGGCGATTAGAAAAATCATTTTAATTATTCTTTAATTTCAAGTATCTTTCTAAGCGTTTCTTCCGGAATTTCTTTAGGCTGATTGTTCCGAATATTATGATTCATCTGAGGATGTCCTTTTTCTTTTCCCGAATCATTGTCAGGAACAGCCGTCTTCAACGCCGATTGAAGCGCCTCCTTGAGAAGGTTTTTATTTTCTTCCGTGATTTTTTTCGGCTCGGGTTTGTGAATGCGCGCCTGTTTGTCATTGATCTGTTTTTTAGAAATGCCATTTTGCGCGTTCGGATCCGCCGCGATCGGAGGCGCGAATTTATTAAGAGATTTCAACGGCGCGAAATCATCGTTTTGCGATTTCCCCGAATTTTCTTCAAAAACTTTCCGCCTATTATCAGATTTGAAAACATTGTCTTTCTTGTAATAATTGTTTCGTTTAAAATCATCAATTAGACTTATTTTATGCTTATTTTCGCCTTCGCTCGCGGGGAAATGATTGGCGCCAAAAGAAACTCCGGGAGCAAAGGATTTGTCTGCCGGTTTGAATTCTCTTTTCGGCAACGGAGCGCGAGGAATTACAGGCGGCTTCGGGTCCGGTTCATGCCACTTTCTGATGTCCTCTTCGACAATAGCCCTTGGATGAGCGAATTGCGCTCTGGAGCTGTCTATAATATCTTGCTTGAAAGAAACTTCCGGCTCGGATATCGGAGGCAAGGTAACCGCCGAAAACGGACTTGAAGAGACGCCGTCAATCATCAGCTTCAGATAAATTTGGGCGAAACCCAGATTCACCATATCTTCCGCCGTGAATTGAGGCGCGAATTCTTTTTCCAGCACTTCCGCGTCAAAGGCGCCGACTCGGAAAGAAATCATCGTACCCACGTTGCCGAAAACGGCAGCTCTAACTTCCTCCGACATTTGTTCTATGTATTGATGGGCTATCGTGAGACTCAATTTGTATTTTCTGGCTTCGGAGAGAATATCGGCGAAAGATTCGTTGGCGAACGATTGGAACTCGTCGACATAAAGATAAAAGTTCGGAAGCTTGTTGAGCTCGCTCGGAGAAGCGTCGGCGCGCGACATCGCTCCGAGATAAATTTTCGTGATGAGCATACTGCCGAGAAGATTGGCGTTGACTTCCCCGACTCTTCCTTTGGACAAGTTGATGATGAGAATTTTTCTCTCATCCATAATTTTTCTGATGTCAAAAGAAGATTTCGACTGACCGACGATGTTTCTTATGAGCGGATTGGAAGTGAACTGCCCTATTTTATTCTGAATCGCCGGCGTGGCTTCCGCGGCGAACCTGTCCGTGTATTTGGCGAATTCATCCACCCAAAAGGACTTGACTGACGGGTCTTTGATGTTGTCCACCACTTTTTTTCGATAATCTTTGTCGGCAAGCATCCTGTTCACGCCGAGAAGTGTGGCTTCGGGATATTCAAGAAGCGCCAAAATAGTGTTGCTCAAAATATATTCCATTCTCGCCGACCACGCATCCTGCCAGATTTTTTTGAAAGTGCCCATAAGCCCGCTCACCACCAAATGCCGCTTGTCATATCCGACATCTTCCATAACATTGAAAGTTATCGGGTATTCCATATCGAACGGCGCGAAATACAAAACATCTTTGATCCTCTCTTGCGGCACGTAATTCAAAAGCAGTTCGGCGGTCTTGCCGTGCGGGTCGATGAACGCCATTCCCTCGCCTTTTTGAATGTCTTGCGCGGCCATATTTTCAAGCAGAGTTGACTTGCCCATCCCGGTCTTGCCGATAACATACAAATGACGGCTTCTGTCGTTTTCTTTTATCCCAAAAGGAGTCTTTTTGTTTCTAGCGTCAGTCTGGGCAAAATATGTGATTCCATTGTCGTTCATTTTGATGATATTGTACTAATTTTTTCCGAATATGGCAATAAAAACGGGAGAAAATAGGCGAGAGTTTTAAAACTTTGGGATGCGGATGAATGAATTAAATTCTCAATTGAAAATTGGTTATTGGAAATTGAAAATTTTAAACTTAATGAAGTTTATAATTATTCCTGCTTGTCAAGAGCTTTGCTTGTATACTTATTGGAAGCGTTCCAGAGCATCCAGCTGTCAAGACCGGCGTCATAAGTCGCTTGAATTTGGGCGCGGACCATCGGCGGGTCGTAAATCGCGCCAAGATCGAAATCCTGAAGCCAAGGGCGGAGCTTGAAAGGCGTGGTGCTTGCTTTTATCGCTCTGTCCACGGCGCTATCCATCGCGAACTTAACGACTTCATAAGGCTTGCCTGCCGGATTTTTATAACCGTTAAAATACGGCGGGAAGTGAGACGGATACACCATCGGCGAAACAAAATCAAAATACTTGAGCGCGTTCTCCAAGTTTTGTCCGATATTCAAATCATAAGAGCTAACGGTTGTCATTCCAAAAAGATCCGCCGAGAGCGGCGCTCCGATGTTTCCAAGCTTCTCTCGAAGGTAAGCGAAAAATTCCCTGATCACTTCCGTCTTCCGTTTGTCTTTGCTCCAAGGATAATAAATGTCTTTCATATTGCCATCGGAAGGAAATCTTATGTAATCGAAATTAAGCTCGTCAAAGCCGATGTCGTGAGATTCTTTGGCCAAAGCTATGACATAATCCCACACCTCTTTCGCGCCCGGATCAAGCCAGCTTATGCCTTTGAAATCTTTCCAGACTCCTCCGTCGCTTTTTCTTTTGACGGCCAGATCAGGGCGTTTTCCTACCAAATATCTGTCCTGAAAAACAGATATTCTGCCTATCACATAAATATTTTTCTTGTGCAATTCTTCTATAAAATCTTTCATATCGGCTATTCGTTTTTCGTAAGAGCCGACATCTTTCAAAAGCGGGTCGAAAACTTCAAACGCTATTCTTCCCGTATAATCTTTGATGTCTATGACGACTGAATTTATCTCCGTGTCGTCGGCAATTTTCACAAGAGGATCTCTCAACGATTTGTCCCCCGCCACCCAATTTGTCAAATATATTCCTTTGACTTGAGAGGGCGTATTTAGATGAGAAATTTTTTTGATTTCAGACGAAACTTCTATCGCCGAAAAAACAGCCCGTTCGTAATTTATCGGAAATAAAGGCGGAATGACAAAATAAGACAGGGAAAAAAAACTCGTGATTGCCGCTCCGGCGAAAAAGTATTTATTGGTTACGAATTTCATCAGCCGGTTTTTCCGCTAATTTATTATATGCTTGGCATTGCTCTCGCTTGCGATTTTGGCTGATTTTCCGTATGCGTCAATATGACTGTTTTGGACGAAAGAATCGGTAATTGTGTGTTCTCTGCCTTTAAGCGATTGCTTCAAAGAATTTATTTCTTTCCGCAAAGACAAGACGACAAGACATACAAGCAGACCTGTAAGCGCGTAGAAAAGATTCTTCCAGCCGCTTGGAAAACCGGTCATAGGCAAGATAGCCGTCAATATTCCCAGTAAAAATAAAAAAGAAATTTTTGACATAATAGTTTTTAAAAAATGATTAATGGGTCAATTCTACGGCATAATGGAAAAATGTCATAGTCAGAAGGTTTTGGTTTATAGATTATACAGGCGTTAGATTTTTAAGAAATCAATAATAATTTGAATTGAATTTAAAGTAAACTTTTTTCACTTTATCATATTTTCGCCGATTTTTAAAACATCGCCCGCGCCCATTGTGATAATGACATCTCCTTTTTTCGCGTTTCCATCTAAAAAATTTTCTATCTTTTCAAAAGATTCCGCATAGACAGCCTTGCCGCCATTTTTTATTATTTCTTCCGCCAGAATCTTTGAATTTATACTTTCATCGTTTGACTCTCTGGCGGCGTAAATGTCGGCCAAAATAATTTCATCGGCATTCGCGAAACTTTTGCCAAAATCTTCCAGAAGAAGCTTCGTTCGGCTGTAGAGATGGGGCTGAAAGACGCAAAATATTTTTTTCTTGCCGAAAAATTCCCTCGCGGCTTTCAGTGTCGCCTTTATCTCAGTCGGATGATGGCCGTAATCGTCATAAACAAGAACGCCTTTTTTTGTTTTTCCTTTAAACTCAAAGCGCCGCCATGTGCCGAAAAATTCATTCAATGATTTTATCGCCTTTTTATCATCGATGTTTAAAATTTTTGCCGCGGTCATCGCCGCTTTGGCGTTTTTTACATTATGCTCGCCTGGAATTTTCAAATTAAAATCGGCTTTAATTTTCGCGTAATCGACAACTTCCGCTTTTGTCCGTCTCGCAACATCTTCCAAATTTTCATCGTTCGGATCACAGACAAGATAACCGTCTTCCGGCAGTTTTGACGCGAAATCCGCGAAGGCTTTTTTTAAGTTTTCCATGTTGCCGTAATAATCAAGATGGTCGTTGTCTATGTTGGTGATGACGATAATTTTCGGGTCTATGTTCAAAAAAGATTTCTTGTATTCGCAGGCTTCCACGACAAGATAATCCCCTTTCCCCGCCACAAAATTGCTGCGACTGCCGTTCATCAAACTTCCGACTATTATCATCGGATCAAGTTTCGCGTCTTCCAAAATCTTTCCGATCATTGCCGTAGTCGTCGTCTTTCCGTGAGTGCCGGAAACGGCGATGGTAAATTTGTTTTTGGAAATAAGGCCAAGTATTTCCGGATAAGATAAAGTGAGAATATTCATTTCTCTTGACTTCTTCAATTCCGGATTTTCTTCAGCGACTGCCGGAGTACAAACAAGCAAATCAACATCTTCCTCAACATTATCGGCGCTGTGCCCGATAAAAATTTTAGCCCCTTTCTTTCCTAATTCTTCCGTGATTAGAGATTGCGACAGGTCAGATCCGCTCACCATTTTCCCCTCCCCAATCATCATTCTGGCAATCGCCGACACTCCAATGCCTCCGATGCCCACAAAATGCGCTTTTTTAATTTTGGCCAAATCGATATTTTTCATTTTAATCTTCTAATCAGTTTATTAAATGACATAAGGTGAAACAAGTCGCTCTCCCTTAAACACCAAATCAAACATAATATCTCGGAATACTTTCTCTCAATCTAGCCAATACCTCATAATTTATCGTGCCGGAAATTTTAGCTATATCATCGGCGGTTATTTTGTTTACACTCTGATTGCCAATAATCACCACCTCGTCCTCTGGCTTTACATCAGCGATAACACCCACGTCAACAATTGTCATATTCATGCAAATTCTTCCTATTATCTTAGCCCTCTTGCCTTTTATCAATACATATCCTTTATTGCTTAATTTCCTATCCAATCCGTCGGAATATCCTATCGGCAAAATCGCTATTTTCATTTTCTTTTTAGAGATGAAGTCGCAACCGTAACTCACGCGACTGCCTTTATTTATAATTTTTACTTGAGCGACCTTTGTTTTAAGAGACAATGCCGGCACAAAATTGATATTTTTTCTTTTGCAAAAATTACGGACATATTCGCTTGAATGATAACCATAAATAGCAATGCCTGCTCTTATCACGTCAAAACCCAACCGACCATGGATAATGGATGACGCGCTATTGCTGCCATTTATCATTAATCCTCCAAGACCTTGATTTTTCAGAATATCTGCGACTTTTTCAAAGCTTTCC
Organism: Patescibacteria group bacterium; assembly: GCA_018971765.1. Taxonomy (GTDB): domain Bacteria; phylum Patescibacteriota; class Minisyncoccia; order Phycocordibacterales; family GWA1-40-21; genus GWA1-40-21. Next base: position 5,640 of record JAGXAA010000023.1, on the reverse strand, counting down.
AATTGCTTCTTAAAATAACCATCATTGCCACTGTTATCTGAAGTAGCAAAGTGGGTTGCTACTCCTTCGACCTCAAGTCCTTTTAAATTTTTCAGTTCTTTTGCGAAGGCTGATATATCACCGACCGAAACGCCTAGTCTAGATAGACCCGTATCCGCTTTAATGTAAACATTCGCCTTTTTGCCTTTTTTAAGAGCAAACTCAGACAAATCCTTGGCGGTTGATATGTCATATAAAAAAATATGAGAATCTAAATCAATGACATTAGATAAATCTCTCTTCTGAACAAAACCCATTATCAAAATAGGTTTCTTGATATTGATTTTCCTTAATACCTCCGCTTCTTCTATTGAATTCACGCAAAACCAGTCCGCCCCTTCTGCCACAAGCAATTTTGAAACCTTCTTAATTCCATGACCGTAAGCATTAGCTTTAACCGCCACGGCTATCAAATTATCTTTGCCAGCGATATTGCGAAATATTCGCAAATTATTCTCTATGGCGCTTTTAGAAACTTCTATCCAAATTAGATCTTCCATTGCCTTAATTTTTCTTAATTTTGCCTTTATCTAACTCATTACGCAACTCTTTGATTGAACGCTGAAATAATTCCCCTTTCTCTTCAAAATTTTTCCAAATAGAATAGCTTGGCGAGGCAGTGGAGAGAAGACAGATTTTTCCTTTTGGAGTATTTTTAAAAGCAAAATTCACGGCTTTTCTCATATTTTTCGTCCTTAGGATGTTAAATCCTTTCCGCGATTTTAAAATGCGATTGCCGCTTTCGGGAAACAACACCAGATTTTTAATACTGCGCGACCTAAGAGTTCGTTCGAGTTTTGTAAAATTATAACCTCGATCCTCTCCTCCTAGAAAAATCGTACCGATATTTTTGAGCGACTTGATTGCTTCAATCGTTGATTCCGGAGTGGTGGAAATCGCGTCGTCATAAAACTTCACCCCATCTAATTCGCCGACAAACTCCAGTCGATGAGGCAAGGACTTGAAATTTTTTACGGCTTTCTTTATGTCCGAATCCGAAATTCCAATAATGCGGGCGACTTTGATAGCGGCTTGTATATTTTTTAGATTATGAAGTCCAATCAATGGGATTTCGTTCTTTTTGAGCGGAATTTTTTCAGAAAAAGGAGGTTTTAACGCCCAATCACCCATTTTTTGAAATTTAAAAATATTCCCCTTGGCTTCATAATAATTTTTGACTCCGGCATGATAATCCATGTGCTCGGGAAAGAGATTTAAAAGCAAAGCTATATTGGGAGAATATTCAATATCATCAAGCATATAACTGGAAAGTTCTATAACAAGAATTTCTCTAGGGTCAACCTTTTTGAGCGCTACCTCCAGCATCGGCTTTCCAATGTTGCCAATTAAGCTAGCTTTTCTTCCGGACGCTTTGATAATTTCATATATAAGACTTGCGGTTGTGCTTTTGCCTTTACTGCCAGTGACACCTATTTTGAAATTTTTATTTTGCGAAAGGAAAATATTGACATTGGTAACATAAGGGATGCTGACTTTTGTTTTTGGAATCCCTGGCGTTTTGACGGCAAGATCGAAATCTTTCTGTTTTTCAAGATAATTTTTATCTAAACTTTTATCTAAAATCCCGATTTTCAAGTTTGGATATTTTTTCTTGATATACTTTTCCGCAACCTTACCGTCCTTTCCGTATCCAATAATACAGACGCTTTTAATCCCAAGGAAACGAAAAGGTGTCGGAACTGTCGGCACGGAGATTGTTTTAAATACTTTTTTCACGATTTTTTGCGGATCATTGATTTTTGAAATAAATGTTTTTACCACAACATCATTGCTGAATTTCTTTGAAGAAAGAAATAGAGCGGCTTTCGATTCCTCAAAAGTTCCTACGCAATCAAACGGCTTAAGCTTCCCGAAACCAAGCAGGTCTCTAAAAATCGGGACGAGCGACTTGTCTGTAAAAAGATTTTTCTTAAATGTGTTTAGGAGTTCTTTTTTTTCAAGAAACGGAGCGAATATCAAAAATGCGAAAGCGCATTTGGGGCACTTACCGCACCATAACGAATTCGGCCTTTCCTTTGAAACTGTAAAATTTTTGTTGCAACTAGTGAATAGAGAAAAATATTTTTTATGACTTGAAAACATTTTTGCTACTCTAATTTCATAAAACTGGCGAATTAGCGAGAAATAAACGATATCCGGAGTAATAAATTTCCTAGTGTATTCTTGGAGCATTTTTTCAAACTCAGAAGATTTGCTCCATTGGTGATTTATTGTCTCACCCCTATATCTCAGATTCCCGAAATTACTGCTATGTTCGTTCGCGACAATTACATATTTATATCCGTAAACAGCCGCCGACAAAAGACCGATAAAAGCAATTATGGCCGAAATCGGAACATGGCCGTTATACGACCCCTCATATTTTTCAAAAATTTTCGGATCAATCACTCTTTTAATTTTCAAAGACGGATTGCCGATCGCGTCAATTACCCGTTCCGTAACAGTGTCTCTATTTTGAGTTTCAAGAAAAAAAGAAGTTGTTTCATAATCTTTCAAAAGTTCGGCGGCTACAATTGAGTCTTTGCCGCCTCCAATTCCCAAAAGCGCTCGTTCTTGAGTTTCAATTCGTTCCGGATAAATTTCAGCATTTGAATATGGAAATTTCGCTAGCCGTTTTGGATTCAAACTGTTTTTATACAAAAACTCGCCAAGTCCTTTTTTGTAGACAATGTTCCAAAAATCAGCTTGTTCTTTTGATAATCTAAAAGGAATCGCAAACCGAGAAGGACAATAAAGCTTATAGTAACTGACGCCTAAAATAATTAGCAAAGATTCAAGAAGCTTGCGTATTGATTCTTGTTTTATATTTTTTGGGACTTTGGGCAGAATAATCGTTTCGGTAAAATCAAGAGGGTTGCGGTTAGAAAATTCCACACGGTAGTCAAAAGTGATTTTCCCAATTTTTGGGTCAAAATTGTAATCGCGAAAGCGAAAAAGTGTTGCTCTAGGCGTCATACAAAAACATCATAACAAAAAGAGGTAAAATAAAAAGCCGCTATGATGTAGCGGATTTTTATTTTGCAAAAACCTTTGCTTAAGGTAATTACAACCCTTGCAAATCTTTATTCACATCATTGAATTCCTGATCAGTGTTGCCTACATCTATCGAATCTATGTCTTTATTGATGGTTGAAATGTCCGTATCAGCAACCTGACTTTGATTCGCCGACATGCTTGTTGTTTCCGTCGCGGGAGTATTCGTCTTGGATTTAAACATCCAGAAAACAGCTCCGGCAATCAACAAAATTACGATTACTATTATTGTTTTTTTCATTTATTTTTTCTTATTCTAATAATGTCTTAGCTTGATGATTGGCTTGACGCCGCTCCGGAAGAAACCGAAGAAGATACCGATGATGAAGCGCCCGCAGCACTACTCGATGATACGGATGACGACGCTACGGATGAAGAACTATTCACACTACTTGATGATGAGACCGATGAAGAAATCGAAGAAGATGAACTAGTGGAAACAGAAACTCCTGATGAAGAGGTAGAAGAAACTGAGGCCGAGCTGCTGCTCTTGGCTTCAAAACCCATCGCGTTGGCAAGGGCTACCGCCGCTTTTCTGACGGAATCATGCGCGGCTTGGACGATCTTCCTGACTTGCTTCAAATCATTTTGAAGTTCCTTTACCGTTTTTCCGACATCCATCTTGAGTTTATTTTCGGTGCTTACGGTCATTTTGTATACCTTTCCGGCTTGAGCTATAACCGCGGTTCGGGCGGCATCAATGCTTTTCTGCGCGTCATCAGCCGCCTTTTTGGCGGAAGACACGTCGACCCCCCTGCTCTGAGCGGCGTTTATTCTTATATTTATTTTAGCTAACGCTTCATCAAGATGATTGAGAACGTCAAGCAGATGATTAGTCTGTCTTTCGTTTATATTGCTGAGTTTCTTATCGGTATTTTCAACTATCTGGACTTTTCTCTTATCTTTTATTTTATTCAATTCAACCTTGAGATCATCCCTCTCCTTTAGAATAGATTTTTCAGCATCGGCTTTTATCTTCTCTATCTTTTTATCTCTTTCCTCTCTAATTTTGTTAAGCTCATCTTGCTTTTCTTTCCATTGATCTTCAGTGTCAATCTTTCTATCTTCAGAAGAAAGACTGCTTGTGGCATTGACGTCTTCGATCTCATGGTGGAATCCTTCCTTATCTTTATTGATATCTTCTCTTGCCTGCTCTCTTGCGTCATTTACGGAGTTTCTCGTCTGAGCTCTGATGTCTTTTATTTCCCTGTTTGTTTCTTTTATCTTCTCTCTCATTGATTCCCTCATCTCTTTGCTGATAGTCTGTCCAGTCGATGTTCCCCCGTTGTCTGAATCAACATCTGTGGTTGAAGAATCTTCGGCAAACCCGACGAGAGGAATCGAGATGGCGGCTAATATCAATAATGTTCCTAATTTTTTATTACTCATATAATTTAATTAAATAAATAAATAATCATGCACCGATATTTTTTCATGATAACACTTTTTATTTTCCAAAATATCATGGCTTGTCCCAGACAAATACCATCCATATTTTATCAATTATGTCTATTCTGTCAAAATCAGAATGATTTACCTTGCGAGATGGCAATGATTATTACATTTTTTCAACCAAAATCATGTTCGTCGCGCCTTTTTTGCCAAACGGCATTCCGGCTACGACTACTACCTTATCGCCTTTCTTGGCTAATTTATTTTTAAGAAAATGATTTCGGATAATCACCATTGCCTCATTTAGCGTCCTAAATTTTGGAATCAATACGGGCACAATGCCATAACTTAAAATAAGTTTGTTAAAAGTATTTTTGTTGGGGGTCATGGCTATGATATCTTGCGCCGGCCTATAACGAGAAATCATTCGAGCGCTGAAACCTGATTCGGTCAGTCCGATAATGAATCTGGCGTCGACTCCGCTCGCAATATCCACCGCCTCGCCGGTTATGGCGTCTGCCGTGTCTTTTGAACTATCAGTCCGCAATTTCTTTTCACCGTTTATCTTTCCGTGAACGAAATCGCTTTCAACTCTCCTTGCGACTTTATACATCACCTTCACCGCCTCCACCGGATAATCTCCGAGAGTCGTCTCTTCAGAGAGCATTATCGCGTCAGTGCCGTCAAGAATCGCGTTGGCTACATCTGAGATCTCTGCTCTTGTCGGAACCGGAGATTTTATCATTGACTCAAGCATTTGAGTGGCGGTAATCACCGGCTTTCCCGCCTTGTTGCATTTCTCAATTATCATCTTTTGGATGAGCGGCACATCTTCGGCGGGAACCTCAATGGCCAGATCGCCGCGCGCCACCATTATTCCGTCGGCCAATTCTATTATTTTATCTATGTTTTCCACCGCTTCCGGCGTTTCTATCTTAGCGATAATTCCGGCCGACAATTTGGCTTTATTCAAAATATTTCTCAATTCGATTATATCGTCCGGCCTTCTCACGAACGAAAGAGCGATAAAATCAACTTTGTTTTTTATTCCAAATTCCAGATCTTTTCTGTCTTTTTCGGTGATGGAGCTTACTGAAAGATAAGCTCCTGGAAGATTTACTCCTCTTCTGCCTTTAATGTCTCCGCCCACGATTA
>JAGXAA010000022.1 GCA_018971765.1 Patescibacteria group bacterium | reverse complement strand
AATTTACAACTGACAATTTTCAACTTTTGGCCAAGGTCGTATGTTTTGATACTGCCCGAAACCAGATGATCATTGAAGACATTTTGAAGAATGTTGGCGATGGCAAAAGACTGCTGGTGTTAAGTGAAAGAAAAGAACATCTGGAAATTCTAGCAATGTACCTTAAGGGTAAGTGCGAGACCATCGTTATTTCTGGGGACGATTCAGCACCGAAAAGAAAATCCAAGCTAAAACAAATTGAGTCAGGACATTATCGTGTCATTCTTTCTACCGGTCAATTCTTTGGCGAAGGTATAGATATTCGAGGAATTTCTTGTCTGATATTGGCATTTCCTTTTTCGTTCGAAGGCAAGCTCGTTCAGTATATGGGTCGGCTTCGCGATATCGGAGAGCAAAAAACTATCGTTGATTATCGAGATTCACAAATACCGTTCCTGGATAAGCAGTTTAAACAGCGCGAAAGGCATTACAAGAAATTGAAAGCGCAGATAAAATTTGCTTAACTTTTACCTTATTTTCTATTCATATTTATTTCCCGCCGGATCTCTGTTAAGTATACCTTTGTCATTTTCTTCCGAGCCATGAATCCAATACTTCATGCCATCAAAGTAAAGGTATCTAAAAGTAGTTTGATAAAATTTTTCATCCACGCCTTTTTCTTCAATTTGTTTTATAAACCAGTCATATTCTTTTTGCATTTCTTCATCTAATTTGTCATAAACCAAATATTCGTGTGGGGCTGTCTTGGCGTATGTTTTAGCAAAAATCCAACTATTACTTTCAATAAATTTTTTAAGTCTAATTTCGTCCTTTGTCATTATGTTTTGATTCCTACTTCTCGACTTCTAATGTTTCTTTGATCCATGAACAAACTGAAAAGAATTTAAGACGAGCGTTCTCATCCGCAAGAACACGAAGTGGCAACTTCAATCCATTAAATCCATCGACATTGTTTAAATCCACAATCGCACCCTCGATAGAACTTAAGCGTTTCAATATTTCTGCCCGATTTTCTAATTTATCAAATGGCGAGGGAGACTTGTTTCCTTGATGGGGAGCGTTCCATCCAAGTCTTGCATCTCCACTAACAGAGAATGGGTAAAACCCTTTGTCATTTTTAGTGTAGAAACAAAGGAAGAAACCTCCACGCTGACTGGTGCTCCAATCAACTTCGATATTATTTTTATTAGCCCAATTGAGGATTTGTTCTGCGACCAATACTTCTTCTTTTCCAAATTCACTAAGACGCTGTTTGAATGAATTCCAATCCCAATATTTTTTATTTAAACTCTTGGTTCCTAAGTCTTTCTTTACTTCAGCTCCAAAAATCTTAGGAATAATAATCTCATGCTTTTCATGTTTGTAGTATTCAAGCTCAACGGCATAGATATCAAATTGACTGTTCTGATTCACATAAAGAATAAGGTCTTTGAGTCGATCATCTAACTTGTCCATTAAAACAACAAAATGAAAAATTCCATTGTTTAAATTATTTCTTGCCTTATCTATGGTAGCAGTTACTTCTTCATCAGATAATCCAAAGAAATTCTTTATTTTTTCAGTTGTCCGTAAACCAAACACTTGTTGGGTGTGTTGGTCAAGTACGCCCAAGAATTCATTGAAATCTTTTGAATGTTTCCAAAGTACCGCATCATAATCCAGAGCTTGCGAGATAACAATGCGTTTATCCGGATTTCTATAAAGTTTAGTCTCCACAATGTATAGCTCCCCGTATTGATCGATGCCGATTGCGTCGATTGGACCGCTATTGGTTGGAAACTCTCGCGCGAGAATCAGAAGACGGATGTCCTCCTTGATCTCATACAAAGGAATACTCTCGGGATTTTCGTATATGTATTTTTGCAGATGATCTTCCTTATCAAAAGCAGACTTATCTACCTTCACGGTCTTTTTGCCGTTGGTTGAAATGATGATTGCCATATTGTGGTGGGTTTTTACTGGCAAGAATGCAAAAATCTCCTAGCCAGGCGGTAGCTTAGCTACCCACTACCGGTTTCCCGATAGGACCCACCACAGGTACTCCTGACTAGGAGGTTTTTACACCTGTGGTGGGATTTTGACCATATCTTTGAGGGTTTCTCAGAGGGTTAGGTCTTCTATTAATTTGTCAATCTATTTTAACGCAAAGACTGATGCGTTGCCATCATACTAGCTTAGTATAGGGGTTTTGCGAAGTTTAATTATCAACACTTTATTTTTGAGTCTCTTGCGTTAATTTTTTGAGGTGTGATATACTCTCACAAGTTCTTCCATAATCAAAAGAAAACAACCTTGCTCTTTTCTAAGAGCAGATAGTCCTAATAAAAAGGTTCTTTGGCCAATAAAGTTTTTAGAGGGGTTATCGATTGGGTTGCGCAATCCAACTTATAATTTATGGGGTCCCTGACCACGAAGTAATTTATATCAGATCGCAATCGAGGCTTAATAAACATTTATTTGTTTGTTAATTCTTGATTGCGATTTTTTATTGGCTAATAAAAATCAAAATCTAGTGAAAGAACTAATTTATTGATTAATATTTTAGTTATATGTTAAAGAAATTAAAATGGCGCACTGAATGCCGTAAAGTAAAAGATCTAATTCAGTATAAGAAGAATCCCAGAGTGCTTAGTCCTGTTCAACTTGAGGGATTAAAACGAAGTTTAAAGAAATTCAATGTAGTGGAATTGCCTTGTATCAACACAGATGGAACTTTGGTCGCAGGCAATCAGCGTGTTTTGGCTCTTTCTCTTCTTGGTAGAGATGAGGAAGAAATTGAAATTCGTGTCCCAAATAGAACTCTTACCGAGAAAGAATTCAAGGACTATCTCCTGACTTCAAATCGTAGCGGTGCTGATTGGGATTGGCAAAAACTTGCCGAAGAATTTGATATTTGCGAACTTCTGACCGCAGGATTTGACTCGTTTGATCTCGGGAATATCTTCGACGATAACCTTGAGATCACCGATGACGAATTCAACGAAGAAAAAGAAGTTGAACGAGCCAAAAACACTGATATCAAGCTCGGAGACTACTTCGCTCTCGGTAGGCATCGATTGCTTTGCGCTGACGCAACCAAACCGGAAAGCGTTCAAAAACTTATGAATGGCGTTAAAGTCGATCTCGTCAACGATGATTTACCCTTCAATATAGGATTGTCATATGACAAAGGTGTCGGCAACAAAGGTTCATACGGCGGTACAACAAATGATAGTAAATCAGACGAGGACTATGAAAAATTCGTAAAATCTGTGATGCGGAATGCTCTATCGGTAGCGAAGACTGATGCTCACATAATGTTTTGGTGCGACGAGCGATATGTCTGGCTCTTTCAAAAACTGTACCGAGAGCTTGGCATTGATTCAAAACGACTTTGTATCTGGGTAAAGGATAACGCATCGCCTACATCAAAGATTGCCTTCAATAAGGTGACGGAATTCTGCGTGTACGGAACCATTGGGAAGCCGTGGCTCAATGACAAAATCAAAAATCTGAACGAGATACAGAACAAGGAAGTTACTACAGGCAACCGACTGACTGAAGATATCCTCGATCTCTTCAACATCTGGCTTGTAAAGAGATTGCCAGGATCAGAATATTTGCACCCCACTCAGAAAAATCCGACACTTCACGAAAAATCTCTCAGGCGATGCACTCGTCCCGGAGATATTGTGCTCGACCTCACCGCAGGATCAGGAAGCATCCTTTCGGCGTGCGAACAAATCAAAAGAACAGCGTATATCTGCGAGATGGAGCCATTGTTTTGCGAAGTCATTATAAATCGTTATAAGAAACTCAACTCATATGAAAAAATCACTAAACTCAATTAAATACGGCGATTCATTTCGTCTCGGTAGCCACTTGCTTCTGTGTGCGGATTCTCGCAACAAAGATATGGTTGCCGAACTTATTGGTAAACACAAAATCAAAACAGTAATTATTGATCCCCCTTACGGCGTAGCAGTAACCGAAAGCAAAGAAAACTTTCAAACACTTTTAAAAAATAAAGTGATCGCAAATGACCACCTCCAAACAGACGAGGAATATAGGAAATTCACACGAGATTGGATTGAAGCAGTGAGGCCTCACCTCGTGAGGAAAAATTCTTTCTATATTTTCAACTCTGACAAGATGGTATTCGCATTGCGTGAGGGAATAATTGAGGCAGGTCTCAAATTTGGGCAACTGCTCATCTGGGTTAAAACTCACGCTGTTATAGGGCGAATGGACTACGCTCCTCAGCATGAATTGATTGCATATGCGTGGTACGGAGCGCATGAATTCTTGAAATCAAAAGATAAAAGTGTCTTGGTATGTCCGAAACCAAACAAGAGCCCGTTTCATCCGACGACCAAACCTCTCGACCTCATTCGGAGGATCATCCTTAATAGCACCAGTATCGGTGACATAGTCTTCGATGGATTTCTTGGATCAGGCACTACATTACTGGCCTGTGAGCAGACCAAGCGAGTATGTATTGGTGTCGAGCTTGATCCAGAATACTGTCAGACTGTTATCGACAGATTCCAAAAACTTACTGGCTTAACCGCACAAAAATATGAGTAGAAAAGATACAATAAAAATTCGTCAGAATAAGCTCAAGGAAGCCTTCCTGGGTCAATTGAAACGCACCCCAACAATTGAGACTGCTTGCCAAAAAGTTGCTGTCTCTCGGGCAAGCGTATATCGCTGGATCAAAATAAGCAAAAGCTTTGAGAAAAAAGTCGATGAAGCGCTTACCGAAGGGAGAGCTTTTATGGTTGATGTTGCCGAAAACCAGCTTTTCTCACTTATCGGCGAAAAGAAGTTCGAGGCAATCCGGCTACTTCTCACAACACATAATCCTCGATACAGCAACAAACTTGAATTGTCCGGATCAGTAAACGCAAAAGATGAACCATTAACAGCAGAACAAAATTCTCTCATACGAGAGGCATTAAAATTATCATCGATTAAATTTTATGAAAAAATTAAATCAATTAAAAATAACGAAAAAGAGAAGTAGGGTTGATAGGGTAAAGATTATTGTCGAAAAGATCCTTAGAAATAGAAATATTAGAAAAGCTGTGGCTACTAAGAAATTTGAATATTTCTTTCCCATTTACTTCAACAAGTACATGGAGTATCAGACCGCACCATTCCAAGAAGAAATATTCAAGATCCTTGAAGATATAAAGATAGAGTTAGCGGTAGTTGTCGCTTTTAGAGGTTCGGCTAAGTCCACGATAATCACCACCGCATATCCCCTATGGGCTATTCTGGGCATTCAACAGAAAAAATACATCATCATAATCGGTCAAACTGAACAGAAGGCCAGACAGTATCTTATGAATATAAAGAGTGAGCTGGAGAATAATGATTTGCTTAAAAAAGACTTAGGGCCTTTTGAAGAAGAGAAAAATCAATGGGGAGCCACAGCTCTAATCATCAAGAAACTGAATGCCAAGATCATGATTAGCTCAACCGAGCAAAATATTAGAGGATTGCGCCATGGAGAACATAGGCCAGATCTTATTATTTTGGATGATGTTGAAGATACCAGCTCTGTAAGAAATCAAGATAACAGAAACAAGCTGTTCAACTGGTTTACAAGCGAAGTTATGCCGGCAGGCAGTAAAAACACCAGAATAATATTGGTTGGCAATCTTCTACATGAAGATTCTCTGGTTAAGAGGATACAGAGTAAAATCACTCCTGAAAAAACAGGGTGGGCATATAGAGAGTATCCAATTGTGGATTTTGAAGGAAGCCCGATGTGGCCTGGTAAATATCCAACCAAGGAAGACATTGAGAAAGAGAGAGAAAAAATTATGAATGAAGTCACATGGTTCAGGGAATATTTGCTAAAAATTATTGACTCTGATTTTCAGATAATAAAAAGAGAATGGATAAGGCCGTATGATTCTTTGCCTGAAGCAAACGAGCATTCGTATTTCGGAGTTAGTGTTGATCTGGCTATATCCAAAGAAGATAGCGCTGATTATACCGCTATTGTGTGCGGTCAAGTGCAAGGTAAATTCAACAAAGATTTCAAGATTTATATTCTTTCTATTATCATAAATAAGCGCATGACGGCTCAAGAAACATTAGAGATGATTAAAAAGGTTTCCAATTCCATTCCTCATCGAAATACCATATTCATGGAAAATAACGGTTTTCAAGAAGTGATGGTTGAGTCTCTGAAAAATGATAGATACAAAGTAGAGGGAGTCAGGTCTGCCACAGGCAAACACAGCAGATTAGCCGCAGTGAGCTATCTTGTTCAATCCGGTGCAGTTTTATTTCCCAAAGAAGGAGCGGAAGAATTGATTACTCAACTTTTGGGATTTGGCACGGAAAAATACGATGATTTGGTAGATGCTTTTTCTATGCTTCTTGCGCAGCTCTCTCGTGAGTGTCATAGACCGAAATGCGAGTTTGTTGATAACCCAGTACGACTTTAGTTATCAACTCCAAGACTCTCAGGACGCTCTAGACTCCTAAGACGGTCTGCGTCATCCCTTGTAGATGTATGAACACAGCACAAGCGCCGGTTGGGACGCCGGCCAGAGCAATACAAGTCCCATTAAAAGTAAAGTACTGCCTGTATGCGCGGAAAAGCACCGAGTCCGAGGAGCGGCAAGTGCTCTCCATTGATAGCCAAATTAAGGAGATGCTCCAATTAGCGGAGCGCGAGGGACTAGAGGTCGTAGCCATGAAGCGGGAGTCGCACTCGGCTAAGGAGACCGGCCAGCGACCGATCTTCAACGAGATAGTGGAGGAAATAAGAGCCGGCAGGTACAACGGCATTCTCACGTGGGCACCAGATCGTATCTCACGTAATGCTGGTGACTTGGGTAGAATCGTCGACCTCATGGATGCCGGACACTTGCAGGACATACGCACATTCAGTCAAAGTTTTCGGAACAACCCGAACGAGAAATTCTTACTGACAATACTCGGTGGTCAGGCCAAGCTCGAGAATGACAACAGGGGCATCAACGTGAAGCGCGGACTGCGAACGAGAGTAGAGATGGGCCTATGGCCGACCACTCCTCCGACTGGGTACCTGACACAGAAAAATATGGAGAAGAAGTGCCAAGTGGTCGTTGATTCGGAGCGCGCACCCATAGTCCGGAAGATGTTTGAAAAGATGGCATATGAAAAATGGAGCGGTCGGAAGATTCATCACTGGTTGAAATTTGATCTGAACTTCAAAACGGTCGGCAACAAGAACCTAGCGCTCAGCAATATTTTCAGGACACTACAAAATCCCTTCTACTACGGCGTATTCGAGTATCCGAAGAAAAGCGGCAACTGGTATACCGGGAAACATGAGCCGCTGGTCACAAAGGAACTATTCGACCAAGTGCAGGTGCAACTCAAGCGTGACAACATTACACGACAAAGTCACGAGTTTGCCTTCACAAAACTCATAGTATGCGGCACGTGCGGCTCGTGTGTATCAGCCGAAGAAAAATACAAGCCGCTCAAGAACGGCACCTCAGCACATTACATTTACTACGGCTGTGGAAGATCCAAGGACCATCACTGCACGGGCAACAGATATCTACGGGAGGAGGAACTCATTGAACAATTGCTGGGCATACTCGATCAAATCGACTTCAACGAGCTAGGCATTGAAATGAAATTCAAGGAGGAACTAAAACGACACAACAAATTCCAGCGTACGGTGCTTGGATTCTCGAAAGCGGATGCGAAACACGAGGACATCGACTTACGCACCTATGCAAAGTACATACTCAAGGAAGGTACGAACGAGGAGAAGCGCGAACTGATGGGATGCTTCAAATCGAAGCTCAAGATTACGAAGGGAGTCGTGACTATTGGGTAAATTCAACCGTCAATCCAAGGTGTTCTGAATATAGACTCCCAGTTATAGGTGATGCTTGGCATAAGTTCGTTATAATCAGATTGATTCAGAAGTAACTGGTATCTGATTACGAGTCTCTCCACCTCTTTTAATGCCGCCTCAACTTCCGCAAAATTGAGGTCGATGACTAAGCGCTCATCGGCGTTCTTGTGAGCGATTCTTGTATGGCGAAATCGGGCAACTTTCGCGGTGGCGGATTTTAGAGCTTGGATATCCTTCTCAATTAGATCAGGGTCAAGTTCAGGTTTGGAGCCGAAGTGCTCCTCGAAAGATTGTATGCCAAAAGCACGACCCAACACGGGACTTTTTTCGTATTCGTCTCCGTACCACTGTTTCGTTATGATGCCGGGATTATCTTTTATGTCCTCCAGGAGCTTAAGTAAGCTCACAACCTCTGGCCTTTTATCAACTTGTCTGGTGATACCCAAAACGAGACTTGCACCAAAACTAGATGCCAGATGATCCCAGAAAAGATTATCGGCGCCGATTTTTGAATTGGCCGTGACTATCTCACCAAGGCGTTTGAAAATGAATTGGCTCTCAATCGTATCGGTCACGTCACTCGTGATCTTTTCAATGTCTCTTTTCCACTGTTCAATTTTTGGATTCATATCGCCTCGACTTCTTAAGGTACACCCGAGCCAATCTTTAAGTACTCGGGTCAGTCCGATAAAAAAGTCTTCGGGCGGTGAGATATTAGACTTTGCTCGAACCCACTTCGCACGCGCGGAGCGCGTGCCAGCTTTGAATTGAAGCGTACGCCCCGATTCCGCTGACTGCGCCTCGGCCGCGCTCGCGGACTCGCGCGGGCAAACCCAAAAATTTCCTTGCATTTCTTTGCTCGGCTCCTCCCCCCACCCCTCCGCCGAAAGGCGAAAAATGAGGAAAGGAAATTTTTGGTTTGCGTCGCCGTTTCAGTCTCCGAAAAGAGCAATCTTATTTTAACATTTTTGTTTGCTCTTTTCTCCACCCTCACGGCGACCGAGGCGCTTCCTCTCCGCGTTCTGTGGTAGCTCGGGGGTTTGTGGCTTCGTTTACTGGTCGTGCTAACTCATAAAGCGGATTGTGCTAGGCACAAACAAATCTGTATGTGCTTGCCCCACCCACCCTGTGCGCGCACAAAACCCGCTTCGCGGGATTACTCCCTAGTATTTCGTGTCCACATAGTATCCGTATCTGCCACCGCACGGATAACCATTTTTGTCTTTATGTTGTCGCAGAGTGCTATCATGACTACTTTTTGGAAACTTGCGACCACAATAACTACATTGATAAATGTATTTTGGTCCAAACGAAGAACGCCTAGGCGTTCTTGATAGCCCAGATGCTCTGCGCGGACGCGGAGCGGGTGTCGGTCTGTTTGGATCAAATAGATATGGATTTTCTGGTGTCTCACCAGCTTTTGAAAGTTCAATTGGAAATCTTGGTACAAATTTATCATCTAGGTTTTCTATTGATTCCATGTCTTTAGCAAGAAACTTTTTGGTTCCAGGATCACTTTTACCACCCTTGAGTTTATATGCGTAAAAATATTCCCATTCCGTACCGTCTTTCTTTTGTTGATATTTTAACGAATAGGGTTCAACGATGCGATCTTCGCCTTTGTAGCGAATTTTTAACAAAGTTTGCTCTCTACCTGCTTTCATTATTGGGGCGCGCAATTCCGCGCCAAAATATGCGAATTCAGCAAAACCATTATCAGGATATATGCCAAAAAGTGTTTCGAGGTCGGCAATAAACAAGTTTATTGCTTCATCTACGCCAAACAAAAATTGTTTGGCGCAAACTACCGTTTTACTCCAATATTCTTTGAAATAATCAAAAGGTGTTTTGTGTAGAATATTCTTCAATACATGGAGGTTTCTTCCAAAGATAGTCTTTCGAACGAAGGTCTGCACAACTTCTTCTTTGTTCAGCTCACCGCCTAAAAGTTTTATTGAATAAACATAATCAAACAAATCGGGAGCGTGTTGCCTTTGCAGGAGACATTTTAATTTTGTCGCAATAATTTCTTCTAACTTCATACATCGGATTTTGCACACTAAGTTTTCGGCATCCGAATATGGATGAATTAAATCGACACTTTGTATCGGCAAAAGCACTTTATCGAAACGAGTAATGTCCATCGAAATTCTAAGTTTTATATGATCGGCTTCGCCGTTAAATCCTTTGAAATAGACTCTCACCTCATAAACTTTAAGGTCGGGTATTGGGGCTTCAGAAGCTAAAAACTTTTCCTCAACTTTGTTATCTTCTTTTACAAAAACAACTCCAGCTTTTCCTTGGATAAAATCACAAACCTTGTTTATTTCTTCGAGAAGAACATTTTGCGCAATCTCGCCAGGAATACCAAAATCCAAATCAGAAGAAAAACGAGTATTTTTGAAATACCCCTTGCGTAAGGCGTTTCCACCTTTTAGAAAAATAGTATCTTTGAGACTACTAACTGTAAAAATGCCAAAAATTAGCCAACCAAAAACATAATCACGCTCAACATTTGACGAGTGAATTTCAAATTCTTTTGATTTTGCTTCAATTTCATCTTTTGCAATCATTAAGGATGTTCTTCGTGGAAATCTGTAAGATAATACTTCTCATTTTTCTCCCTCATATCTTTGTAGTCAGCGATAAATATATGAAGGTAATTGTTTAAATAGGTAATGCTATTATCCTCCATCCAACCTGGCACTGGCCAATCATCATCTTTTCTTTTGTTGGGATCAGAAAACTTTTCTGCTTCCAACATTTTGAGACTTTTTTCGTGAAATTTCTTGTAGACTGCTGAAAACTTATTGTCTGCTGGAGCGTCACTAGCAAATGCTGTTTTAAGGTAATTGTAATCACCAATTTCTGCATTTAATTCCTTCCAATCTTTTGTCCAATCCTTTTTCGACTCTAATCTTAATAGATTTTTATACGAATCGGTCGCGTACATTGATAGATTGAGGTAATGAGTCGGGATTGATTGAGAAACATACATCAAAGGAAAAGTTGTTATTGTTTCCCAAGTTTTATATGCCGCGAGGCCAGAATCTCGATAAAATTCCGGGCTCGATTCTTTATCAAAATTTCCAATCTGTACTTTTATCATTCCATTTACAACGATAGCTCGAATTCGAATACCAGCACCGATGTCGTTCCAGCTCATTGAGTCATCGTCCTCCTTGCTCTTGAATTCGTAAGGAATTACAAGCTCATGTTCCATGCTATCACTAAAATCAATCTGTCCATTTTTCCACAAAATATTGTTTTTAATATTCCACTTCGTGGAATCCCAAACAAACCTCTGACCTTCTTTGTTTGTCCAATCTTTATCGTTGTCGTACTTTTTCTTATAACTATCAATTGTTGATTCTATCCATTTTTGTTTATCCTTAAATTTAAATTCAGAGCGAAACATCGCTTTTTTCCCATTTTGCAATCGATCAAAGAGCTCAGAAACAGCTGGTGATTTTAAGATTGCTACAATATTTAGTTTTAGCTCAAGAACTATATTAGATTGTCGTTCCACCTCTGAATGACCGATGCCTTCAAAAATTCTTTTCAGGTTATATCCAAAAAGCCTAGATAGAAACCAAGTAAACAAAATTACGGCAATAATAAAATTATTGCCGTAGAAAAAGTAGACACTTGCGGCACCGATTATAAGTGTAAAAATTTGAGTCATATCTATTATTTTATAAAGTAGTTGATGTCCTTATTATAAATCTTCGCAAAAAATTGGAGTTCGACAACATCAACTCTTTGCTGTCCCGATTCGACATTAGAAATATGCGATTGCGGACGCTTCAATTTCTTTGCCACCTCGGTTTGAGTCAATCCTGCCTCCTCGCGAGCTTTCCGCAATCGCTCAACAAAATAGGCATATTCTTTGGTTTGTCTTGACCTAGTCATATACTACTATGTTCTATCTAAATTTTCAATATCCAAAGTTTGGATATTGTGATAAACTAGATTTATGAATACGGCGAAGCAAAACCAAAAATTTCCTTTCCATTTCTTTTTCCGCTTCGCGGCGGAGGGGTGGGGGGAGGAGGCGCGAGGAAAATGCAAGGAAATTTTTTGGTTTTTGCACACGCGAGTCCGCGAGCGTGTCCGAGGCGCGTTGGTTCGCTTCCCCACGCAATCGGGGCGTACGAGGCAGTTTCAAGCCACCACGCGCTCCGCGCGTGCGATTCAGTCCTCATCAGGATTCAACTCAAAATACATTCGAACTTTGTCCAACAAACACCGCCAAAATTGGAAATCGGAATCAGAGCCCGAAATGGGGTCGGCGCGAAGCGCCGACACTCCTGCATTCCCCCCAAAAAATTCTGAATCTGAAAGGATTTTCCACGCTCCGCGTGGCTCAAAAAGTACGGTTCGAGCTTCCACAAAAAAGTTCGAACCGACTTTTTTGAACAAATGAAGATTTTCTTCATTTGTTCGGTCGTTTGCCAATTCCATATTGTATTTCAAAAACTTTTCGGTAAGTTCGAACCGATTATTCGCTTTTTGCTCAAAAGCCGATAATTTCTCTTTGAAAAGCTGTTTTGAGGCAACTAGCGTACTCTTGGCATCACGATACTCTTCAAGCGAAAGTGCGCTCTCTA
>JAGXAA010000021.1 GCA_018971765.1 Patescibacteria group bacterium | reverse complement strand
CCATTTGAGAGCAGGTCGGTGGCGAAAGAGTGGCGAATGACGTGCGGAGTGACTTTCTTGGAAATGCCGGCTTTGATGGCGTAATGTTTGACGATTCTTTCCACTGAACGAGTGGTCAATCGCAAAGTTTTTGATTTTTGAAATTTTTCGGAATTTGGATTTGAAACTTGAACAAAAAGGGCGTCATCCATATCTTTTCTTTCATTCAAGTAATTTTTTATGACAGTTTTTGCGTCATCGGAAATAAAGACAACTCTGATTTTGTCGCCTTTTCCTCTTATGGAAAATTCGTCCGTTTTCAAGCTAATGTCTCTCGGTAGGGAACAGAGTTCGGAAACTCGGAGACCGGTGGAAAAAAGCAATTCTAAAATCGCTCTGTCTCTCAAACCTTTCAAATTACTCGTATCCGGAGCGTTAATCAACAGGCCAAGTTCCTCCGGTGTGATAAGATCAAGCGATCTCTCGCCGATTTTCGCGAGTTCAATCCGCTCTGGAGAAAGAGTCTTAACTCCTCGCTTTATCATATATTTAAGAAAAGAGCGGAGAGCGATAAGATAATAATTCTGAGTATTTTTCTTCAGATTTTCCTTGCGACCGTCAATTATTTCGCGCGATAATTGGCGGTTGAGCCACAAGCGGTATTCTCTCAACAGATCGTCGGTAATGTCCTTCGGGTCATTGATTTTTGAAAAAGAGAAGAAGCGAGTCAGGTATCTTTCGTAATTCGCGACAGTTTTCATGCTCCTGCCTTTCTCAATTTCCAAATGTTCCAAATATTGCCTTCTTAGTTGTTCCAAATTCATAAGCGTTGCAATTATACTACTGATTATGTTATAGGTTCCAGTGTTCTTATTTTAGGTTGATAAAAACGCTAAACATATTTTCTTCCAATTTTTCCGAAAATCCGCAACTAATCGTCAGCCACCCTAAGGCGTTAACCATGCAACGCATTGACTTTAAAAAATGATTTGCTATCATTCTTGTTATCGCTTTTTTGCGCCTTGCTTGCCTGTTTGTTAGACAAGCCTGTTTAGTTTTTTAAACAAAAAAGTCGAATTTTATTAAAATTGCCGGATAATTTTTTTCAAAAAATTTTTCGGCTTAATCAAAAAGTTATTTAGTTGCGTAAGTTGAGCAAAAGTTCTCGCGCGCTCCGCTTGCGTAATTATAAAACGCAAATATTATGGCAGAATTTATTAGATCAAAGCCCCATGTCAATGTCGGCACAATCGGTCATGTTGACCATGGAAAGACAACGCTTACCGCGGCAATTCTCAATGTCTTGCACCGCGCCGGCAAGGAAGTCAAATTAAGAGGAGTGAATGAAATCGACTCCGCTCCGGAAGAAAGAGAGAGAGGTATCACTATTGCTCTGTCTCATAACGAGTATTCAACCGATAAAAGACACTATGCCCACATCGACGCTCCCGGCCACGCCGATTACATCAAAAATATGATCACGGGCGCGGCTCAAATGGACGGAGCGATTCTCGTGGTGGCCGCGACCGACGGCGCGATGCCTCAAACCAGAGAACATGTGCTTCTCGCCAAACAAGTCGGCGTGCCTAAAATCATCGTTTTTCTCAACAAATGCGATATGGTTGACGATAAAGATATGATCGACCTTGTGGAAGCGGAAATTCGAGAACTCCTTGCCAAACAAGGATTTGACGAAAACGCTCCCGTTATCCGAGGATCCGCCCTCAAAGCGCTTGAGGCGACCGGAATTGACGACGAATGGTCAAAGAAAGTGCTTGAGCTTGCCGATACTCTTGACAGCTACATTCCCGTTCCCAAGAGAGACATCGATAAGCCGTTCATTATGCCGATTGAGGACATTTTTTCGATTGAAGGAAGAGGCACTGTCGTTACGGGAAGAATTGAGAGAGGGGTAATTAAAGTCGGCGAAGACATAGAAATCGTTGGAATTAAGCCAACAGCCAAGTCTACCGTCACCGGAATTGAAATGTTCAACAAGTCTCTGCAAGAGGGACAAGCCGGAGATAATGCAGGAATTCTTCTTCGAGGCACGAGAAAGGAAGATGTGCACAGAGGTCAAGTCATCGCTAAGCCGGGCAGTATCACTCCTCACACCGAATTCGAGTCTGAAGTTTATATCTTGAAGAAAGAAGAAGGCGGAAGACACACCCCATTCTTCAACGGATACAAACCTCAATTCTACATCAGGACCACTGATGTGACGGGAGAAGTTACTCTTCCGGAAAAAGTGGAAATGGTTATGCCGGGAGACACGATTACTTTCAAAGTGAAGTTGGTCGCTCCGGTCGCCCTTGAAGAGAAGCAAAGATTTGCCATCAGAGAGGGAGGCAAGACGGTAGGCGCCGGAGTTGTGACGAAGATTATCGCTTAATGAATAAAATGCCGACAGCAAAAGAAACAATAAAAAAAAGCGGAAAAACTTCCGGCCGAACCAAAGAGGGTAAATCCGCAGTTAAGGAAGAGACCGTTTCAAAGCTTAGAATCAGGGTAAGCGCCTATGAGAGCAAGATACTCGACTCTTCAGTGAAACAGATTGTCGACACGGCGCTTCGCTATGACGTCAAAGTGCTTGGCCCGATACCGCTTCCGACCGAAATAAAAAAATACACGGTAAACAGAGCGTCCTTCGTCTACAAAAACGCGCGAGAACAATTTGAGATGAGGATGCATAAGAGACTTATTGACATTGTGAATCCTTCGCCTAAAGTGATTGAGGCGCTTACAAATTTAAGTCTGCCTTCGGGGGTTAAGATAGACGTGAAGATGATGTAGCAGAAGAAGGTTTTAGTTTCTAGGGGCTAGGTTGTAGACAGAAAGGAAATGGAACGACTTGCTGATAACCTAAAAACTAACACCTAACACCTAAACAATGAAATTCATTCTTGGAATAAAAAAGAATATGGCTCAAGTCTTCGACGATAAAGGCAACGCCAATCCCGTAACCGTCCTTAATGCCGGACCTGTAGTCGTCACGCAAGTGAAAAGCAAAAAAAGCGACGGATATGAAGCCGTTCAAGTGGGATACGGAGAAAAAAAGCCAAAAAACATAAGCAAAGCCGTAAAAGGCCACCTTAAAGATCTGGGCAATTTCCGATATCTTAAAGAGTACAGAATTGAAGATGAGAAAGACGCGGCAGGCGTCAAAGTCGGGGATAAATTCGACCTTTCCGTCTTTAATATCGGGGATATTCTGACCGTTTCGTCCGTGAGCAAAGGCAAAGGATTCCAAGGGGTGGTCAAAAGGCACGGTTTCAAAGGCGGACCGAGAAGCCACGGACAAAAACATTCCGAGAGAGAACCGGGCTCCATAAGCCAAGGGCTGAGGACTTCAATCAGGAGCGGAATGAGGATGGCTGGACGAATGGGCGGGAATCGTGTTACAGTGAAAAACTTGAAAGTGACGCAGATTGACCCGCAAAATAACATCCTGCTCTTAAAAGGGGCGGTTCCGGGCAGACGCGGAACGGTGGTGGAAATAAGGGGATGAGTTAGGTTCTAGGTTATTAGGCGCTAGTTTTTAGGGAAATTCTCTGAAAACCTATACCCTAGAACCTAAAACCTAAAACCTAAACATGGAAGCATTAATATACAATCAAAAAGGAGAGGAGGCGGGCAAAATAAAATTGCCGGAGGGCGTGTTTGGTTTGCCCAAAAATGACGACCTTGTCCATCAGGTTGTGGTGTCAATGCAGTCAAATATGAGAAATATCGTCGCTCACGTGAAAGAGAGGGGCGATGTGAGAGGCGGAGGCAAGAAGCCCTGGCAGCAGAAAGGCACCGGCCGAG
Source organism: Patescibacteria group bacterium (assembly GCA_018971765.1). GTDB lineage: Bacteria > Patescibacteriota > Minisyncoccia > Phycocordibacterales > GWA1-40-21 > GWA1-40-21. The sequence continues at coordinate 8,777 of JAGXAA010000021.1, read as the reverse complement.
CGAGGCATGGCTCAATCCGTTCCCCTCTGTGGCGAGGCGGCGGCGTTACTCACGGACCGAACAAAGACAAGAATTACGATAGGAAGATAAACAAAAAAATGAAAGCGAAAGCGCTTTACACGATCCTTTCCCAAAAGATGAGCGACGGCGAGATTTTGTTCGTGGATAATTTATCGTTCGCGAAACCAAAGACGGCGGAAGCAGTCGGCGCGATGAAATCGTTTTCCAAAATAAAAGAATTTAAAAATATCTTGTCAAAGAAAAATAACGCCGCGTATCTCGCTTTGGGGAAAATAAATTTGAATGCGGGGAAAAGTTTCTCCAATTTGAACAATGTGAAAGTTGACGATGTGAGAAATCTTAACCCCTTGGATGCCATGAATTACAAATATTTGATAATTGAACAGCCGGAAGAGTCGATTAAATTTATTCAGGGGAAGCTGGAGAAAAAAACTTCAAAATAATTTCAGTTTTTAAATAAAAATATGGCGATTTTAGGAACAAAAAAGAATACGAAAGCGAAAGCAAAAGTGGACGGCTTGAAACCCAAAGAGTCCGCCGTTGCCGCAAAAGCCGCGAAGCGAGACGGGGGAATCAAAATGTCGAACGATTTTTCAAAAAGCAGTTCCGTCATCTTAAAGCCGAGAATAACCGAGAAATCCGGGATTTCGTCTCAAGAATTGAACGCTTACACTTTTGAAATTAAGCCATCCGCTTCTAAAAATGAAGTCGCTAAAGCGGTTACGGAGCTTTATAAAGTTTCTCCGCTTAGAGTGAATATGACCCATCTTCCCCGAAAAAGAATTTTCTCGCGCGGAAAGAAGGGCTGGAGCGGCGGCGTGAAGAAAGCGGTCGTTTATCTGAAAAAGGAGGACAAGATTGAATTTATATAACATATCATGAATTATGAAACACTATAGACCGACAACCAAATCAAGGAGGCATTTGACGACTATTTCTTATAGGAAAATTCTAACTGCCAAAAATCCGCACAAATCTTTGACGGGGGGCTTCAATCGTTCCGTCGGCAGAAACAGCTTCGGAAGATTGACCACTCGCCACAAAGGAGGCGGACACAAACGGCTATATCGCGACGTAGATTTCAGATACGAAAAGATTGATATTCCGGCGAAAGTTTTGACTATCGAATACGATCCGAACAGAACGGGATTCATTTCGCTCGTCTGCTATAAAGACGGAGAAAAAAGATACGCGCTTCTTCCGAAATCAGTGAAAGTCGGCGATGATTTCGTCGTTTCGGAAAACGCCGAGATTAAGGTCGGCAACAGATTGCCTCTCAAGAAAATACCCGTCGGAACATTCGTCTACAATGTGGAACTGAAGCCGAAAGGAGGGGCGAAGCTTGGCAGGTCGGCCGGCAATTACGCCGAAGTGGTGGCGCAGGATGCCGGATACGCCGACTTAAAGCTCCCGTCTTCAGAGGTGCGAAAAGTTCTTGATACTTGTTGGGCGTCAGTAGGAGAAGTGTCAAATGATGAAAACAGATTAGTTAATATTGGCAAGGCGGGAAGAAGCCGATGGCTCGGAATCAGACCGACGGTGAGAGGAACGGCTATGAATCCCGTTGATCATCCGTATGGAGGAGGAGAAGGCAGGCAAGGAAGAGGCACGAGAAGAGCCAAAACCCGCTGGGGCAAACCGGTCGGCAAAGGCCAGAAATCAAGATACCCAAAGAAATATTCCAATTATCTCATCGTTTCCAGAAGAAAGGTGGGGAAGAAGAGAGAGTAAATTTAGGTTATAGTGGCTAGGTTATAGGCGCTAGAGCGGAAGAATAATAATACAGATATTATTTTTTCTAATCACTAGCCACTATAACCTAAAAACTTCGGTAAATTTGACTTTGTTTCGTATTTTGCTAGTATGTTTGAATAAGCTTGCTCAAAGCTTTTTTAATTTAGAACTTGAACAGTCGGCGCATTTCTTCGTTGCTTCGCTCGTTTGCTTCCGCGCAGTATTATTCATACAGCTTGGTCGCAATCCTCGCTCGCGCCTTGAACTGCATCCGACTGTGCAAGTTCTAAAGAGGATTAAAATTTTATAAAAATGACGCGATCGCTCAAAAAAGGTCCATTCGTTGATGAAAAACTTCTAAAGAAAATAGAAGGCAAAAGACCCATTGAAACTGGACTTATTAAAACATGGGCGAGACGAAGCCAAATATCGCCGGAGATGATAGGATTTTCGTTTGGCGTTCACAATGGCAGACAGCATTTGGAAGTTTTGGTAACCGAAGAGATGGTCGGTCACCGGCTCGGCGAATTTTCCCACACCAAGAAATTCTTGAGACACGGAGGAAAGATGCAGAAGGAGCTTGACCAAAAGAAGAAGGAAGCGGAAATCACCGCCGCGAAGTCGGCAAAAACCGCCGTTGAAGCTAAGAAATAATCTATGATAACGGCCAAGCTTAACAATTACAGACAGTCTCCGCGAAAAGTCCGACTTATCGCCAATCTTGTCAAAGGCAAGAGGGTTGATAACGCTTTGGATATTTTAGACTTCGCGGTGAAGAGGGCGTCTTTGCCTCTGAAAGGTTTGATTGAATCGGCTATAGCGAACGCCAAGAATAATTTTAATTTGGACAAAGAATCGCTTTTTATCAAGGAATTCAGGGTTGACGGCGGCGCCATTCTTTACAGAAGAATGCCCCGCGCGCGCGGCACGGCTTATCCCATAAGAAAAAGAACGAGCCATGTTTTTCTCGAGCTGGAGCCGAGAGAAGCTAAAGAAGCGAAGACGGCAAAATCCAAAAAAGAAAAAATCGCAAAAAAAGAAGAAAAAAAGGAAGATAAAGCCGGCGATATTAAATAATTTTTATGACACACATAGTCCATCCATACGCTCACAGACTGGGAATTTTAAGAGACTGGAAATCTCGCTGGTTTTCCGCCGGCAGGAAATACAGGGAATTTCTGAAAGGAGACATAATGCTCCGCGAATATTTGGAAAAGAAATTGAGAGGGTTTTACGCGAGCGCGATTGAAATTGAAAGAAACGAGAAAGCTTTCAGACTGGTCATAAAGACCGCTAGACCGGGGATGATAATAGGAAGAAGCGGCGAAGGCGCGGAAAAACTCCGAAATGACATCGTTAAATTTATGAACAAGCGCAAACTGCCGTTTGCCAAGGATTTCAAGTTGGATATTGAGGAAATAAGGTTGCCGGAATCAAACTCGGCCGTCGTTGCCTATATGGTCGCGGAAGGCCTCGAGAAGAGAATGCCTTTCAGGAGGGTAATGAAGCAGACGATTGATAAGGTTATGGCCAACCGCGACGTCAAGGGCGTGAGAATCTTCTTGGGAGGCAGGCTCGGCGGAGCGGAAATGGCTCGAAATGAAGATTTGAAAAAGGGGCGGATTCCCCTTCAGACGCTTCGAGCCGATATTGATTTCGCGAGAGAGAAAGCCCATATGACCTATGGAGACATCGGCATCAAAGTCTGGATATACAAAGGCGACATATTTGCCGACAAAGGCCAGAAAAAATAATTTTTTAACGACTAAAATGCTATTTCCGAAAAAAGTAAAATACAGGAAGTCTCATACTAGGCGCGAACACCCGGATAAAATCGGGAATGAAACTCGCGGCACTTATGTGGCTTTCGGTTCCTTTGGCCTCAAAGCGATTTCGGCCGGCCGAATCAGAGCCAATTCCATCGAGGCCGCCAGAAAAGCGGCGGCGAGGTCGGTGAGCAAAACCGGCAAAATGTGGACGCGCATTTTCCCCGACAAGCCTTACACCCAAAAACCGGCTGAAGTGAAGATGGGCAAGGGAAAGGGGGATTTGGCGGGATACGAGGCCGTCGTAAGACCGGGAAGAATAATGTTTGAGATAGACGGAGTTGACGAAGCGGTCGCGAGAGAGGCGCTTCGAAAAGCCGGCACGAAGCTTCCAGTGAAAACAAGAGTGGTAAGCAGGAATATTTGATTATTTTTGGTAAGATATCCGCGCATTGAATTTTAATTTGATTAGTGTTAGATTACGGATTGCGATAAAGCGCGATAAAAAAATGTCAGAATATAAAAATAAAACAGAAAAAGAAATAACAAAACTTTTAGACGAAAAGAGAGAGGCGTTGAGAAGTTTCCGCTTTGCGATTTCGGGCAGCAAGACGCGCAACGTGAGAGAAGGCAGGAACGGGAGAAAAGAAATCGCTCGGCTTATGACTGAGCTTGCGGAAAGAAGAAGGTCGCGGGTAGCGGAAAAAGAATAGAAAGTCATGACAAAAAAAGAGAACGAACAAAAAAATATCGGCGCCGCGAAGAAAATAAAAATATTTTCAGGAAAGGTCGTGTCGGATAAGATGAAAGACACGGTTGTCGTTCTAGTTGACAGTTACAAAAAGCACCCTATTTACGGCAAATACGTAAAAAGACAGAAAAAATTCAAGGCGCACGATGTTGGCAATAAGCATAAAATCGGCGATGTCGTCAGTATTCGAGAGACCCGACCGATATCAAAGGACAAGCATTTTGAAGTAATTATGAAAATATAAACCGGGAGCGCGAATTTCGAATTTAGAATTTAATTAAAATATGATACAACCAAGATCCATAGTGAATATAGTAGATAATTCCGGCGGGAAGATCGGCAGGATTTTCAAAGTGCTCGGCAGTTCAAAGAAGCGATACGCGAGAATAGGCGACATTGTCGTCTTGTCCGTTCAGAAAGCCGAGCCAAGGAAGGCCATAAAAAAGAAAGATGTGCTTCAAGCCGTGGTGGTTAGGCAAAGGAACGCCTTCAGAAGAAAAGACGGTTCCTACATAAGATTTGACGAAAATGCCGTTGTCATCTTGGAAAAAGGCAAACTTGATGCTATCGCGGGAAGAGTTTTCGGGCCGATACCGAGGGAGATAGCGGAAAAAGGATACCAAAAAATAGCATCCCTTTCTCCTGAAATAGTTTAGGCCATCTGAAATAACCGATTATAAAATTTTTATGAAAATAAAGAAAAATGACAATGTGATGGTGATTGCCGGAAAAGACAAGGGCAAAACGGGGAAGGTGATTAAGGCTCTGCCGGAAAGGGATATGGTTGTGATTGCCGGAGTGAATATTAAAAAAAAGCATCAGCGGCCGCAAAAGAGCGGGCAAAAAGGGCAGATAGTAGAGAAAACTTTGCCTATCCATGTCTCAAATGTGATGATTGTGGACCCGTCAACAGGCAAGAGATCTCGCATTGGCAAGAAAATGGTCGGGGGGAAATATGTCCGCGTAAGCAAGAAGAGCGGAAAGGAAATCAGTTAGCTTTTAGGGAAATTCTCTAAACACCTAACACCCATAATCTAAAAACTATGAAAGTAAAAGAAAAACAAAATAAAGCATTCGAAAGTCTAGGCAAGAAACTTGGCTATGTGAATAAAATGGAAGCGCCTAAAGTCGAGAAGGTGGTTGTAAACATCGGTATCGGGTCTCTGAAAGACAAGAAGAAAATCGAGCTTATAATCGACAGACTTCAAAAAATCACGGGGCAGAAACCGGCGACAAGAGAATCCAAACAATCAATCGCCGCCTTTAAAGTGAGAGAGGGGGATCCAGTCGGCTTGCAGGTGACGCTTCGCGGCAAAAGAATGTTTGATTTTCTGGACAAGCTTATAAATGTCGCCTTGCCGAGAGCCAGAGATTTCAGAGGATTATCAAGAAAATCAATCGACGATATGGGTAATTATTCCATCGGGCTCAAAGAGCATGTCATATTTCCCGAGACTTCGGATGAAGACATAAAAGATGTTTTTGGTATGACTGTCACTATTGTCACTACTGCCGACGGCAGGGAAGAAGCGACGGCATTTTTGGAACATATCGGTTTGCCGCTTAAAAAAGAAGATAAATGATCTTGAATTACAAAACTCCATTATTCGCGGAACTCGCATAATTTTCTGCTGAAAATTTGCTCTGCTCGCGCCAGCCGCGCTTGCGCAAGTTTCCGCTCATAATGGAGTTTTGTAATTCACAGAAATAAGAAAGTCGCAGAGACTTGCGGCAAAAAGCCGATTATCATTTTTGCCTTTTGCCGCATGCGATGAATTTGCCATTTTTGTTTTGCACAGTTTCCATTGACCCGTAATTTTATAATTGTTAAAATTAAGAACGATAATAAGCATTGAGGTCGATTCAGCGATGATAAAAGTTTATTAGGACAAGATATAAAAAAACCGTTTTAAGGCGGGCGCTTCAAATGGCATCCGCCGCGAGCGTTTAAATTTGTGAGCAAAATATTGATTATCGAAGACGATCTTTTTCTTTTGAGTTTGATAGTCGAGAAGTTTATAAAGTCCGGCTTTGAAGTCGAAACGGCGGTGGACGGGGAAGAGGGACTCAACAAGATTCTCAAAAATAGGTACGATCTGGTTCTTCTTGATATGATTCTGCCTAAAATGGACGGGTTTAAAGTTCTTGAAGAAGTAAAGAAAAATCAATCGCTTAAAGAACTGCCGATAATCGTCGCGTCGAATTTATACGACAAAAACGATATTGACAGAGCTGTTTCTTTGGGGGCGAAGGATTATATAGTCAAAGCGTATAATTCTCCCGAAGGTATTATTATCAGAGTAAAGGCTTTTTTACAAAAAAATTTAATAAATAAAGGTCATACCTTATAGTTCGTCTGACAAGGAGAGCCGCCTAATTTCTATTGAAGACATTTGCGCCGCATTCTTAATTAGACGAAAATAAAAAATATGAGCAAATTAAAATCAATAATTGTCAGCGTTATAATTCTCGATTTGATTCTAGTCTTTCCCGTAATGCTTTCTTATAAAAAAGTCGGCGAATGGTTCAAAGTTCGCGTCGCGCAGGGAGGTTCGCCTGAAGTTTTCGTAACCTTGTTGGTGGAAATAACTCTCTTGACCGTTACGGCGATTATCTCCTATATGGTCTCCAGAATACTCAAGGGCACTCCTTTTCAGAGCGCTTTGTATTTGATCGGATGGGGGGTGTTTTTCTACGGCATAGGCGATGTTCACATATTGGCATGGATGTATACCGGAGTAGAGTCAGTTTATCCGTCTTTAGGTCCGGCAAGCTCCTCAATCGCTCACGCTCTCGGTGTCGGTTTGGGTTTCATATTGGTGATTTTGGGGCTATATAAAATAGCTTCTGCTCGCAAAAATCTAGTCTCCAATGAGCAAATCAATTAAGCTTAAAAACATCTGGATTGTTTTAGGAATTGCCTTTGTGTTGATAAATGGAGCTTTATTTTATCTGTATCCGGGCAATTTCTCCATTTTTGCTTATGTTCTTTTCTTGTTCATACCGCTCGCCGCGGCCATTGTGATAATTTTTACCAGATTTTCTTTGCTGTTTATCAAGGATATCGAAGAGGAAAAAGAGGAGAAAAAACTGTTGCAAGAAAGGCAAAGAGACATCTTTGAAAACATCACGGAAGGTCTTGTCGTGCATGATCCCAGAGGAAAAATACTGACGATGAACGCGGCCGCGGAACAATTTTTAGGAATAAAAGAAGCGGAAATCAAAACGAGACCCGTTGAGGAGATAAAAAATTACTCTGATTTGTCTAAAGCCATATTCGAAGATTTGAAAGAAGGCGAGATTTTCGAATATTCCTTCGATAAGGGAAGCGGCGAAAAATTTGATTATCAGATAATCAAAATAACTCTAAATAAAGAGAGAGGCGAATCCTTGAAAATAATCAGAGACGTGAGCCGGTCCAAATATTTGGACAGGATGAAGACCGAATATGTTACCATAATGTCGCACAAATTTCTGACGCCCCTCACCAATATCAGATGGTCGACGGATTTTCTCTTGGGCAATAGCGCTGACGCGAAAAAAAACGAAGAAAACTTAAAAAATATTTTGAACAATGTGGAGAGGTTGGTCAAGCTAACTTCTTACCTTCTTGACATAGCGGAGATAGAAGAAGGTCTCTTCGGATACAATTTCGAGAAATTGGATATGAGTCTTTTGATAGAGGAAACCGTTAAAAACTTTTCTGACGACAGCAAGCAGAAAAAAATATCGCTTATTTATCACAAGCCGAAAGGCGGGCATTATCTTGTGAGCGGCGACAGAAACAGATTGAGCGTGGCCATTTCCAATTATCTTGACAATGCCATAAAGTATACTCCGGAAAACGGGCAAGTGGAAATTTTTCTGGGAAAGACCGCCGATGAGCTTAAGGTGAGCGTCGCTGACAACGGCATTATAATTTCTCCGGAATCGGCGCGGCTTCTTTTTTCAAAATTTTTCAGAGACAAGTGGGCGAAGTCTCTGCACACCGAAGGATCGGGACTCGGCCTCTTTATCGTTAAAAATATCGTTGAGAGGCACGGAGGCAAGGCGGGGTATCTGGCTGATGATCATAGGGGCTCAACTTTCTTTTTTACCTTGCCTTTGTATAAGGAAAAAACATAGATGAGGACTTGAAAAAAAGTCTGATAATTGCGATAGTGATTAGGGCTTGTCTCAAGCGAGTTTTGATAAATTTTTTGACGACGGTAATATTGAGACTCGTTCCGTATCCAGATCGGGCCTGTAGTCTAGTGGCACGACGCGTCATTCGCATTGACGAAGCGGGGGTTCGACTCCCCCCAGGTCCACCCGATTGAATTTCCCCGCGAAAATGCGTCCGCGCTCCGCGCGGTGATGGGAAGTTCGGCAAGAAAAGAAAAGGGCGTTTTGAAATCCACGGAGAGCGCGCTTGCGCGCAAATGGCGGTTCAAGCCGATGGTTTTCAAAAAAGTTTTCATTTCCTCGAACTTTTTTGAAGAAGCGAAATTTTGCGCTTGGTTGGC
>JAGXAA010000020.1 GCA_018971765.1 Patescibacteria group bacterium | reverse complement strand
CACAGTTAGCGAGCAGGGAAACTGGAAAGTGGTCGAACATTATATTGAAAACCAAGGAAAGACGATGGGTATTTCAAAACAGCTCTGCCTTCTTGCTTAAGGCCTGCCTCCTGTCATACCCCCTCGGCTTGCCGCGGGGTAATTGATTACTTTGTTTTGAAAATAGGTTCGAGCAAAGCAGAGTAATACGGCACCAGAAAATAGAAAGGGAAAATCAAAGAGGTGTTTTTATTGTTTTGTAATATTCGCGCAATGAGCTAAACTTTCCATCTCTGATCGTGAAAATCCCCACCTCTCTCATCTTTATAAGCAAGTTTCTTTTAGTATCAATGAATTCCGCGTCCCATTCGGCGATGACTTCATCCTTGTCTATCCACAGATTAAGCAATTTGAATTTGATGTCTTTCTGTTCCCCAACGACTTTTTTTATCCAATATGACTTGATTCCATTATGCCCGAGACTTTCCGGTTCCTTAGGGTCGTTATATATAGCGTCAAGAGTAAAAACAGTCAGAATAAGATCCGGGTCCTGCTTTACCCACGCCTCGCCGTAAATATCTATCAGTTTTTTCGCTTCATCGCGTTTCATAAAATGAATCTTAACATAAAAGATTTACAATGCAATGATTGATTGGACCGCCTAAGTAAAAGTTTTTATTTCATTCCGGCAAATCAACTTTTGTTTTCTTTTGCCCTTCGAAACGTATAAATACCCGCAACAAAAAGAGTCGTGGATGTTCCGGCGGAGATCATACAGTATTGGCAGATTTGACCGATAACAAAAAATTGCAGATATATAAAGTAAGCCGAAGCGACTAGACCAATTATAGTAAGGAATGAAGCGAATCGAATAATTGCTCTCTTTCCGCTTTCCAAAAAAACAATTGATAGAATTAATATTATCAGATAGTAAATTGAGCCCAAAAGCGCGACAGGGATGCCGATAATCGCGCTTTGCCCGCTGGTGAGAACAATTTCGCATCCCGCTATGGCGCAAGGAGGCACACTGCCGAGATAATGATCTATTGTAAGGTATGCCGCATCCAAAAAACCTATTAAGCTTAAAACAATAAATGTAATGGCGATAATTTTTGTTTTTGCCGAATATGTCATATAATCACAACATTATTAAGCTAACTATACAAAATTTTATGAAAAAAGGATACAAAAACAATATAGAAAAATTAACGCTTGAAAATGAAAATTTTCGCAAGGTGTTTTATACGGGCGAACATTGCCAGCTGGTCTTGATGTCGCTTAAATCGGGCGAAGAAATAGGTTCGGAAGTGCATAAGGAAAATGACCAATTTTTTCGCTTTGAGAAAGGCGAAGGCAAAGTCATCATCAATGAAACCGAATATAAAGTCGGCGACGGTGATGCGGTAATCGTTCCCGCCGGCGCGACCCACAATGTTATAAATACCTCAAAAACGCTCGCCCTAAAGCTTTATACCATTTACGCCCCATCTCATCATAAAGACGGGGTTATTCGAAAGACTCGCGATGAAGCGATGGCAGACAGCCCTGAATTTGACGGCAAGACAACGGAATAAAAGTTGAAGGCGGCCAAAATCTTTTGACCGCTTTTCAATGCTTTTTTATTTATCCGTCCGCACTAATACTTTCATTTCTTCATTTCTTCCTTTACTTTCTCAACATCAATTTTGTTTTCATCAAGTCGCTCAATGAATGGAGGGGGTAAATTGTCTGCTATCCAACTCAAGACTCCTTTCTTGTCTTTAAAAATATTATCTCCTCCCAATAAAATTCTCTCCCTGCGGTCTTTTATTTCACATTCATAAAATGAATTTACTCCGTCTCCAACTTTTATGGACAAAATGTAATCATACATTTTATTTCTCCTTCCTGATAATAAAATAAAGAAAATAATCTGGACAAATAATACGCAACGAATAAAGAAAGTCAAAGGCTTAAAATAAACCTCTCCAACGCGATATCAAAATCGTGAATCCCTCTTCTGGAATCGTGATAGACGGAAACGAGCGCGGATGACAATTTTTTCATCTCATCTTCGCCGTAATTTCGCCCGAAACTTTTAGATTTTTGGAAAACATAAGGACTCAAGCCAGATTCTTTGATGTCTTTGGAGCGACTCGCGACAATCATACTTTTTAATTGCCAAAACAATATCCCGTTAATTTCCTCCGGCGCGATGCCTTGAGAGAGAGCTTCTTGATAAAGCACCCAAAGATTTTTCTTGTCTCTGCGCCCGAAAACATCCGCTAAAGAAAAAGTGTTGAATTTTTTTTTAAATTCTCTAGTTTTTCCTTCGTTTTCAGCAAATTTAAATTCTTGAGCTTTTTCCGCTCTTTTTTCAATCTTCCCCACTGTCGCTTTATCAACCTTCCCCTCAAGAAAAACAAAAGCGTTCGGCGACTCGGCGATCTCTTTGATTTTTTCCAAAATCGTCTCCTTCGCTTCCTTATTCTCAAAAATGTTATCGAAAAATACTATCTGCTTATTATAAAAAAGCCCCTGCCCGCCGATCATTTCCTCCAACTTTCTCAGACTAAAATTTTCGCTATCCACCTTGAAAAAAGAAGCGTTCGGTCTTTTTTTGATCATACCATCAATGACCTCATGCGCTTTTTTTCTGGATTTTTCTTTGTCTTCTCCGTATAAAAAATAAAACATAAATAAATTTTAACATAAAAGAAAAAAACCGGTCGTAAATGCCGTTAAAGATTAGCTTCTCAACATATGCCTTTTAGTAATTACCCCAAATTACGAAACTCGTTGAGGCGGGTCGTTTTAAGGGGGTTTTGAGCGCGACGGCGCGAAAACTTCAGGATTTTTAAGCTTCAAAAAATCCGTACCCTTAAAATGACCCGCCGAATAAGAGTTTCGTAATTCAAAGTAATTTGGGGTAATTATTTCCTTTTTAGGACCTTTTTTGCCGCTTCCTCGATTTTTTCCGCCGTCAGACCAAAGGCCTTGAGTAATTCATTCGGCTCGCCCGATTCGCCGAAGCGGTCTTTGACGCCGATGATTTCCATCGGGGCAGGATGATTTTGAGACAAAATCTCGCTGACCGCCGAGCCCATTCCGCCTGCCGCTTGGTGTTCTTCTATCGTAACGACACAGCCGGTTTTTTGGGCCGATTGCAAAATCGTTTCTTTGTCCATCGGTTTGATAGTATGATTATTTATCACTTCCGCTTCAACTCCCTCTTTCGCCAATTCTTCCGCCGCTTTCAAAGCTTCGTACAGTAAAGGTCCGCAAACGATAATGGAAACATCCTTACCCCATCGATAGATTTCCGCTTCGCCGATCTCAAACGGAGTTTCTTCCGTTGTCATAACCGGTGTTTTTTCTCGGGTAAATCTGATGTAGACCGGCCCTTTGTATTTTGCCGCGGCAACCGTCGCTTTTTTGGCTTCAATCGCATCGCAAGGAGCGATTACAACCATATTCGGAATGACGCGGGTAATGGCGATGTCTTCTATCGCCTGATGAGTGGCGCCATCTGGACCTACCGAAACGCCCGAGTGCGCGCCGGCGATTTTGACATTTTGATTATTGTAGCAAATGGTCGTCCTTATCTGCTCCCAATTTCGACCGGGGGAAAACATGGCGTAAGAAGAAATAAAAGGGATTTTGCCAACCGCCGCCACGCCGGAAGCGAGCGACGCCATATTCTGCTCGGTAATTCCCATCTCCACGAACCTGTCCGGAAAAACTTTTTTAAATTCGGAAGTCTTGGTGGAATCCGTCAAATCGGCGCACAGCGCCATGATATTCTGGTTTTCCTTTCCGGCAATCACCAACCCTTCGCCATAACCAAAACGAGTCGGGATTTGTTCTATGTCGCCTTGAAATAATTTTTTATTAAGTTTTGCGTTTGGGTTTATGTTTGACATATTTTTTGTTTCATATATACTATTTTTATCACCACAAAAAGTCCCCCTTAGGGTTCCGTCCCTATGGGGTCCTTTTTTTATATTCTAATCTGTTTTTCAATTCATTCATAAAACTTAATTGCTTGCGACCAAAGCGTTTCAAAAGAGCTGAATATTTAAATAAATTTGGTATGATAATCCGTTCAAATTTTTCCTTTTCTATTAGGTATTGAACCAAACAATAAAAATCCCCGTCGCCTGTCACAATTATCGCTTTATCATAATTCGGATATTCAATCATCGTGTGAAGGACAAGTTCAGCATCACAATTGCCTTTGGTTGTGCCATCCTTGTATTCTAATGTAGGTTTGAAAATACAAAGAAAACCGGCTGACTGAAGCGAAACATACAAATCATTGTTGCCTTCCACAAAACCTATAAACAAAAACGCTTTCGTCACGCCGTATTTTTCTTTGAGATAAACGCGAAAACGGGCAAAATCCAACTTCCACCCGAGCGAGCGAATGCTTAAGTTTAAGTTCTGACTGTCTATAAAAGCGTAATTGTTGGATTTTTTCTTCATATTTTATCCATTATTCATTCGGAAAATAATTTCGTATTAATTTTTACATTCAGATTGAGTATCAATCTTTAATTTTTTAACTAATTAAATTTATATTATCATTCTTCTGATAAAGTCGAAGTTACCAAAAAGATTACTCCTAGAAATAAAAATAAAAAAGCAGATAAAAATAGGAAACCAGAAAATTCTTCTAAATTCACTGTATAAAGAAAGAAAAAAAAAGATATTACTGAAACAAAGAGACAGGTATAACCTGTTGTTTTTAATCGTTTTTTATTAAGGATTTTCATATTATGATTTTAATTTATAAATAATTTCAGATTAAGTTTTGTATTTTTATTAAGCATTGTTCTAATTAAGCACTTTATTAAGTATATGAATTATATTATCAATCAATAATCCCACCAAAAACCAGAGTATGAAAGCGCTTATTTGTGGAATTATCAATAAAATATATACGAGTGGGAAAAAAGCGATTTGTGCTGGAAGAATTAATGGCAAAAATTCAATCAAGCGAATGGGATAAAACCAAACATACACAAAAATACTTAACCAAGAGGCATCTATAATCAAAAATAATTTGATTATATAAAAAATTAAAAACAATGCTGGCAACCAAAAATAAAATTTTTTAAAGATTTTCACATTAAAAATGTTAATTTATAAAATTTATTCCCCACTTATTTTCCCTCCCAATGTCCTTAATTCTTGCAACGCTTTTTCGCCTTCTTCTTTGCTTGGGGGTTTTCCGTGCCAGTTGAAATCCTGCTCCATAAAATCCACGCCTTTGCCGGGGACAGTGTAAGCGATGATACAGACCGGTTTTTCAAAAATCGCGCGAGCTTGCTGAAGCGCGTCGTAAATCGCGCGGATGTTATTGCCGTCAATTTCAATCGTATGCCAGCCGAACGATTCAAATTTATCCGCCAGTGGTTCAAGCGGCATTATATCTTCGGTAAATCCGTCTATTTGGATATTATTGCGGTCTATGATTGCCGTGAGATTATCCAGCTTGTTTTTACCCGCCCACATTGCCGCTTCCCAAATCTGCCCACAATCAAGCTCGCCATCGCCCATAAGACAGAAGACTTGATTTTTCTTTTTGTCCATTTTAAAAGCGTAGGCCATTCCAGCGGATTGCGACAAACCGGATCCGAGCGGACCGGAACTCGTTTCTAGCCCTGGCAATACCAATCTATGCGGATGCCCTTGCAGTCTTGAGCCGAATTTCCGCAAAGTCTTCAATTCCTCAACAGGAAAATATCCCGCGCGCGCCATCGCCGCGTAAAGCACCGGACAGATGTGGCCGTTGGACAAAATAATTCTGTCTCTCTCCTCCCAATCCGGATTTTTCGGATTATGCTTTACGGCATCGGTATGATACAAAACAGTAAAAACATCCGCCATTCCCAACGGTCCAGCCGAATGGCCAGATTTAGCTTCTAAAAGCATAGAGATAATATCTTTGCGGATAGTATTAGCCGTCGCTTCCAGTTTTTCTATTTGTCCATCGGATAAGTGAGCCATTTTATTTGAAAACTTTATTTTCAATCTTCTCCACTCTGATTGATAATATTTTCAACTCTTCCCGAGTGGCGCGATTTAAAGACAGGTCGTCAATCCTGTTGGACAGTCCGTCAATCTTTCTTGATAATTTTTCCTCAACATCGTCAATTTTTTTAGACAACCTATTCTCAACATCCTCAAAACCTCTTCCGACCATCACAGCAAGATCTTCAATTTCTTTATGAGCATTGTCAAAACCTTTGTCCATCTTTTCATGGACATCACTAAAACCTTTTCTGACTATTTCAGCTAAATCTTCGATTGTGATTTTTTTCTTTATTTCTTTTTTCATAAAAATTTACAAGTTTAGAATAAATGGTAAATAAAAAATTTGCACGCAGTGTAACTAAACATAATGAATGATGCGATGGATAAACCATACCAAATTCTTGAACCTGATTTTTTTGCATTTGAAAAAGCAAGCCAAGAAAAACAAAGCGGGGCTAAAAAATAAATTAAAAAACCTATACCACTAAAAGCCAAAAATAAAAATAAAGGTTCTAAAAAAGGTGTAAGATAATGGGGAATCAATCCATGCTCTACAGAAGGCAAAATCAGAGAGAAGACAAATGATACTATTACAAAAGATTTTAAAATTTTCATATAAAATATAAATTTGATATTAAATTGCGTCGATTTTATAAATTTTAACCCAAATTCTGAAACGCCTCAATCGTTCCCGCGACATCCCCGCTCTCAAAAATCGCCGAGCCGGACACCAGCCTGTTAGCGCCTGCTTCGATAAGTTCGGCGGCATTCTCCAAAGACACGCCACCGTCGACGCTTATTATAATCTCCGGAAACTTCTCGCGCAAATCGGCGATTTTTTCGAAAACTCTTTCGTCAAACGGCTCGCCTTGGTAGCCGATATTCTCAATTCCCATAAACTGAACGAAGTCGATCGCCGCATTGCCTTCATCGTCCGTATTATCCAAAATTTCACAGATTTTTTCGTTCGGCGTCCCGATATTCAAAGCGGCGCCGATTTCCACTCCGTAAGAAGATTTGCTCGCTTGCCCATATTCTTTCCTTATTTTTTGAAATAATGAAAGCGGGTCGGACATAGACTCAATGTGAATGATGATTCTCTTGGCTCCGGCGGCGATCCAATCGTCAACGACATTTTCCGGATGCTTCACCATTAAGTCAGCTTCGAAATCCACGCTGTCCCAAAAAGGAAATCCCTCTTCTTGCGCGACAATTTTTAAAAAAGTTTCGTCAATTCCCTTCTTGTATGGCCAAGTTTTTGTCGGCGCGAATTTCCCGTCCGCCACATCAATTTGCGCCAAAGGGACAATGCCGGAAATTAAAGAGAGTTTTTCTCTCAAGTCGTCAATGTCTTTCGGCAAAATCGCCGGTATGATTTCTGTCATTTTATAATTTATACCACTTGCTTATTGATTCGGCAACCGCGCCTTCGTCATTAATTCCCTCCTCATTTCAAAGGCTTTCAATTTTATGGACTTGATCTTCCATTAACATTTACATCCCCAGCTTCTTCGTCCAGTCAAAGGTATCGGAGAAGTTGTTGACGATAAGATCGACAACGGTGGCTTTTTGTTTGGGAGCGATAACGGTGAAAGTTTTGGATTGAGCTTCATTGCCGTAAGCGTCCGCGGAAACGGCTCGAAAACGATAGATTTCACCGGGTTCCCACGAAGTAATGACGGCTATGTGGTTTAGGGAAAGGTCTTCATTCAAGTTGCTCTTTCCGTCAAATTGTTCTTCGTTCGTTTGAGTAGGCGCGCCTTTGGCGAAGATGACTTTTGTGGTGGCCGGTTCGTCCGTCTTCCAATAGAAAATGGCTTGGACTTTATTGGATGACGCGCCGGCGAGTATGGATGATTCGTTTCGGACTTGAATGATGACGGGCGGAGTTTCGTCTTTAGCTATCGACATCGGCTCCAATTTCTCCACGGCAACATTGCCAAAGTGATCCACGGATGACACTTCCAGATCATAGACGGTGCTTGGTTCCAATCTAGGCACGGTGATGGAATGCTCTTGACTGAATTCGGGAGCGCCTTCGGACTTTGATTTCTTGACATCGGGTTTGCCTGCGATTACGGGAGTGTAGACGACGGCCGAATTGGCGGGAATGTTAGTTCTCCACGAAACGACAATTGAGGCGTCGCCAGACTTTTCCGCTTTAGCTTGAGTGATCTTCGGCATTTCCGTCTTGGTGGTGAAGGTGAAATCGGCGGAATAAGCTTTGGCTCCGGCCTCGGATTCGGACATCAGCCGGTAATGATAATCGCTTAGAGGAGAAAGACCTTTAAGGATCATCTTGTGATCGGTGACATAATTTTTGGAATCCTCGGCGCTGTTGGTGTAGGTGTCGGGAGATTTTTTATTATAATCCTTGTCTTCAGAAAAATAGACGACCGAGGTGGCGGGTTTGTCGGTTGTCCAAGAAACTGTAGCTTCGGTCGGACCGATGTCGAGCTTTGGCTCGGTCTTCAGTTTCGGAGGCGGAACGAGCTTTGCCAATTGGCGGAGAGAAGTGACGGCCGGAAGAATGTCCTTTTCCAATTTCTCCGATTGGACTTGGGTTTGAGTCTGGTCTTTGGCGGTGATTGCCGATTCGGTGAGATTGCCGGCTATTTCGGCGAATTTGTCGATGACGAGAGTGATGACTTCGGACGGAGTGGTGGAAGCGTTGGTGTTGATGCCCAAAATCTTGTTTTTGAGGTCGTCGTTTTCCTTGCTTAAAGAAGCGTAATTCGCCTTTAATTCGTCCTTCTCTTTAAGCAAGGCGTCGTATTTGTCTTGGGGCACGCCCGTTATCATGCTCCCTCCTCCAGCCGCGACATTCTCGACGATTACCTGCTTGGATTTTCCGATCTGCTGTTCAAGCGTGGTGAAAGTGTTTTCGGCGGAAGTGGTGGCATTGCTGCTGCCGTCCGCGGACAAAACTTGGTAATAATACTTGGTGCCGTAATAGAGCCCGAGCAAAGACACCGAGTGGTTTCTGGTCAAAGTGGAATCCAATGCCGATGAAAAAGGAAACGCTCCGGAATTTATCCCGTACTGCACCTTGCTCGTGGCCGGCTCGTCGGTCGTCCAATTGATGACGGCCGAGGTGTCGATCACGGGAGAAGCGGTTATCGATGAAACGACGGGAGGCGTGGAATCGCCCGTCGTGAATTGGTAGATTTGCGAAGTGGTTGTCGCTATGCCATTAGACGAAGATTTTACTCGGTAATAATAAGTGGACGCTTGGGAGAGCGAAGATAAAGTGACGCTATGCGAAGTCGTCGAGTCGGAGGGCGCTGACGGCGTAATGGTACTGCCGGTCAAGTCGGCGAAAGTGGAATATTCAATCTGAGAATTGGAATTGTCGCTTGTTGTCCAAGAAATCCGCGTGGAAGTGTTGCTTACGGTGGTGGCGGCGATGTTAGTTATGCTCAACGATTCGGTGATCAAGGCGTAATCGGTGCTTGAAGCTTGATTGCCGGCGGCGTCGGCGGAAACGACTCTGTAATGATAGGAGGTGGAGGGAAGAAGATTGCTCAAAGAGACGGAATGAATTCTGGTGAAAGTGTTGTCCAAAGTCGTTTCGCTCCCGTAGCTCGTCGTGAGTCCGTAAATCACCTTGGAATTGGAAGGTTCATCGGTCGCCCACGAGATGTTGGCGGCTGTCCTTTGAGTGGTTGAGGCAACGGAAGAAAAAACGGGAGGAGTGCTGTCAAGAGGAGTGGTAAAAGTGTAGTAATTGATTTCTCCATTCAACGGATTGTAGTCATAAGCCCAATGACCGCTTCCGTCTTGCGATTTGACATAGAAATAATATTTGGTTCCCCCCGTGAGGGACGTTAATGAAACCGTCCTTGTCGTAGCCAAAGAGGCCGAGCCGGATTCGTTGCCCGACGGAGGATTGGTTGTCGAATAGACGACATAACCAGAAGCGCTGATGTCAGTGTTCCAGACGATATCGGCGGAAACATTGGTCGCGTTGACGACTGACACGGCGGATATGGCGGGGCCGCTTAGGGTGGAGAATGTCTGGACTGTGGAACTGGCGAGATTCGAACTGATGTCGCTGGAATAAATCTTGTAATTGTAGCTTACGCCGGAGACAAGTCCGCCGATTGCTACCGAGTGCGCGGTGGAATAAGAAGACAGGGACACTCGGTTAGTGGTGAAATCGGAGCAAGAGCCGGCGCAGTAGCCGACGGTTGAGGTGGCGAGTTTGTCGGTTGTCCAATTGATGACGGCAGACTTGGTGGTGATATTGGATGCGGAAACGGCGGAGATGACGGGAAGGACGGCACTGACTCCCCCTCCGCCTTCGCTCGTATCCTGCGTTCCGTTGACAATGCCGAAGACGGCAGTCGAATAATACGAAGAGCTGCCCGAGGCGTCTACGGTTGCAACTTTATAATAGTAAGTGGCGCCCAAAGTGACCGCGGTGTCCATATAATAGTTGGTGTTTCGGTCGGCAATCGTCGTCAAAAGAGAATATGTGACGCCGCCGTCCGTGGAGCGGTAAAGTTTGTAAGAACCGAAACCGGGAGAAGGAAGGGCGACCACATTCCAAGCGACGAACATCCTCGACTCGGAGGTGCGGGTGTTGGTGTTGTCCTGCACCATCATTCCGGTCGGAGTTGACGGAGTAGCGGCGGAAATAATGGACGACTCGTTGCCGTAAGCGTCTTTGAACTTGGCGTAGACCGTCTGAGGATCAGAAGAAAGAGAAAGAGTTTTGCTTGTCGCGTAAGCTTCCCAAGAAGCATCGGATAGATTGGAGGTCAACCCGACTTTCATTTGAACGGCGGAGTCATCGGCGGAAGAAAGCGTAATCGTCGCGGGAGACGCGGCGGCGGAAACTAAAACTGAATTTCCCGTCGGAGGCGCCGTGTCCAAAATAAAAGGCGTGGACGATGAATAGGCGGTATTGTTCGCCGCCTCGTTGTCGTTTGCCGTCACTCTGATTGAAGCGGCGTTTATGTATTGAGTTCCTATCGTGGTGCTTGCCGTCCAAACGGTGGAATACGAAGTGAATGTCGATTGATTAACGGCTTTAGTGGTGGTGGCGAGAGCGGAAAGTCCAGAATTTATCGCCGTCCACGACGCGCCGTTCCAATATGAAAATGACGGAGTGACGTAGCCCGGATTAACCGTGCCTGAAGATGTGTCCGCGTCTTTGACATCGTAAGCGATAGACACCTTGCCGTCGGATCCCTGCGAAGCGGTCACATTTTGGACAGCTGGAGCGGCATTGACGACATAAGTAAGAGTAATGTCAGACAAGGTAGAAGTGTTGACGCCGGTTGAAGTCAGAAAAACTTTGTATTGAACCCACTGGTCATTTCCTCCGCTAGTGAAGACGGACGGCATTGCTTCTCCCCCCGTCGGATCGGTGAAGTATGTTGCCGAAGTGCCGTCAGGTCCCAGCCAAGAAGTCCATGTCCCGGGCGAGCCAGAGCTGTCCGGCGCAGTTCTCAGTTGAAACTTGACATCAGTTCCCGCGGGCAAATTTTCCGTCCATTGGATTTTGGAAAGTATGTTGCCGGAATCGGAAGTGTTGTACGGAGAAGAAATAAGGTTTGTTGAGGTGGCATATTGATTGTAATTAACGACGACACTATCCAAGGACGGCGTGATTGTCGTGTCTGTCGTGGATAAATTGGCGCGATATTGAACATACCTGTTGCCGTTCAAAGCCGAGATACTTCCTCCGTTCGCGACTCCGGTTTGCCACGCCGTCCACGAACCGTCCGGCACCGCCGTATTTCCGGCGCGGATGTCCATCGTGATGGCAGTGTTGGTCGGAGTAGTGACGGAATAGCTCAAAGTGGTGAATGTGCTGCTTGCGGCGGTGTCAATGACAGGTGAAATGTACGAGCTTGTTGAGGAAGCCACTAGGTTAGCGAAAGTATAACCGGCGGCCGGATTAGTGTTCCCTGATAGGGTAGTGTAATCCAACCTGATCCTGCCGTTACCGCCGTTACCGCCGTTCCTATAACCAGTACCTCCAGAACCGCCAGTCGCTTGAACCAAACTTGCGCCAACTGTCATGCTTAAAGAAAACAAGTAAATACTTCCCCCTGAACCGCCTCCAGAACCTACCGGGTTACCACAACCGGTTGCTACGCCATTATTCCCATTTGCTTTTAAAGTGCCCGTAACTGAGATAGAATTAGAAATTACAAATAAAAGACCTCCTCCGTTAGCCCCATTACTACCGCATGCACTGGCTGGAGAATGGCCTGTACTGCCCCCTCCTCCTCCGCCCAAGTACAAGTTGGTCAGTGTGCTTGCTCCATAAGTGGAAGCCCCTAAGCCGGGAGAATCGCCTGTGCCATTACTTCCGCTAGATCCATAACCGCCTCCGCCGCCACCGCTATAATAATAAGAACTGCCATTATAAGCACCTCCTCCACCACCGCCATTATTAGCAGAAGTCGACACTGAGCCAAGTCCGCTATAACCTTCGCCTTGATATTCACTTGCATTGTTGCCTCCAGCGCCCCCCGCAAAACCTTTTCCGCTTGCGTCAATACTACCAGCAACCGTGACTGTTCCACTTGCTCTAAATACCACTATACCGCCCTTGCCGGTGGCATTGCTCCATGCTGTCGGGACAATTGACGCCCCTGAATTGACGGTAACGTTGGTATAATGAGGAACTCTGATAACTTGAGTTTTTCCAGACGAACCTGTTCCGTAATATGCATTAGTCAAACCTGTCGAGAAAGATATCGTCGTGCCGTTAACAACGGTAATATTTTTCACGAATTCATATTTCCCGGCATTGGTCGTATGCTGCATTTGAATGATCAACACTTCATCTCCTGTGGAAAAACCTGTTGTGGAATCAACTATAATGCTGGTTGCTCCGGCGGAATAATTGTTCGCTCCGGCTGAAGCGTATGTGTTGATATTTTGCCCTGATGAAGAAACAGTCAAAGCCCCGTCTGCTCCGTTGCCGGTGTCAATATTAATTGAGTATCCGAGTTTTACACTCGCGGCACTCCCCGTCCCGCTAATCGTTGTGCTTGCTAAAGTCCCCGCGCTGAAATCCGTATCGGTTGTCTGCATTATCGAACTTGCCGTTTGCAGTATCTGCAAATCAGCGCCGGAATTTGCCATAGTCATTCCTGTGGTGCTTGCCGAGAATTGAGTCCAGCCGGTTTGATTGGTCGGATGAACAGCATTGTTCGCCGTTATTCCTCCCGACCAATCCGTCTGGA
>JAGXAA010000019.1 GCA_018971765.1 Patescibacteria group bacterium | reverse complement strand
ATAGGCTTTTTCAAAGGATGGAATCAAATTAGCGAATTCCTGATAGCTTAACCCCGTCAAGGCTTTCATCGCTCTGGGGTCGCGAGAGAGTTTTTGGATGTTCATGCCGATATTGTATCAAAAAAGTCTATATGGCAACAGGTCTAATATCTCCTCAAAACGGCGGGGATTTGTGCGCGCACTGGGCGGACGAGGCGCGCAACTGGACATCCGATCACTCGACCGTGTGGGACGGGCATAAGAACCGCGTCTATATGCTTACCGACGAAGGAAAGATGTCCTGTCCGCCAAACATCGCCACGAATTGGAAAAAACTGCCATTCCTCATTCAATCTGATATAATTTTCAATATTCAATATATGAAATTGCGACTTTTCCAATTGTTGTTCTTTATAAGCGTCATCTTCCCCTCTTTCGCTTTAGCTTCCTATCATTTCTCAAATTTTCGCGGGAAGCCGCCGATACATACCTACGGCGGAACGAGCAAAGCGCCAATGGGAATCACGCCGGCGCAAATTAAGAAAATATATGATCTGCCGGCGGATGGCGGGCGCGGAACAATCGCCATTATCGGCGCGTATGACGACGGTTCGATTGAAAAAGATCTGAATGATTTCAGCAAGCAATTCAATCTGCCGGAATGTACGACTAAAAATGGCTGTTTTGAAAAGCGCAAGATGAGCAGAACGATAAAAAGCAATGGCGGCTGGAATTTGGAAACATCGCTTGACGTGGAATGGGCGCACGCCATCGCTCCGAGAGCAAAAATACTTTTAGTGGAAGCAACGACGCCGAGCGGAGCCAATCTTCTAAAGGCGATTGATTACGCCGCCGGCAGAAAAGACGTAATAGCGATATCAATGAGCTGGGGCGGAGGAGAATTTCCGGAAGAAGTTTCGCTTGACTCGCATTTTGCCAATTCGCGCGCGATATTTTTCGCGTCATCCGGCGATAATGGCGCTGGGGCGTCTTGGCCCGCTTCGTCTCCGTATGTGGTCGGCGTCGGCGGCACTACCCTTTTCTTAAATAACGACGGCGTCGTGAAAAACGAGACGGCGTGGAGCGGATCGGGCGGAGGAATAAGCGCGTATGAAAAACAGCCGAGTTATCAGAGCGATTATTCAATCGCGAAAAGCGGAGGGCATCGAGCCATTCCTGATGTGGCGTATGACGCGGACCCGAAGTCGGGATTTCCGATTATTCGCGACGGCAAATGGCAAACCGTGGGCGGAACATCCGCCGGCGCTCCTCAATGGGCGGCGATCACCGCCTTGGGAAGCGGCGCCGGCAATGAAAATTTTTACGCCGACAAGGCGTTGGATAATCACGGCTCGTACTTCACCGACATCGTATCCGGAACGAACGGCAACTGCGGGTATCTCTGCAAAGCCCGCAAACATTATGATTATGTCACCGGCCTGGGTACTCCGCTTACGGTAAAATTTTAAAACCAAATTTGGAAGGTGTTTTTAAAACTTTTAAAACTCGGGTGCGCCAAAAGATTGTTTTCTGTCGTATAATTTATAAAAATCATGAATTACGAAACGGAAAAATTAAGTCCTCGATCGCAAAACCTCTTTGTCTTTCAAGGTGTTTTTGCTCAACCGGACCGTAAATTTTTCCGTTTCGTAATTTAAAGTAGAAAATGAAAAAAATATTATTATCGCTTTCTTTGATTTTCGGCTTTACCGTCTATGTCGGATATCGGCGCGGTTCGGAGTCGTTTATTAAAAATTCGGAAATTGCGTCATCTCAAACGACTGAACCGACAACGCCCATAAAGACGGGTGTCTTGCCAAACGCAACGGCAGTCGCAAACCTTAAAAAGGATGCCCTTAAATCACAAGCGGCTATCAGACCTGATGATGAAAATTATGATTACGAAAATGAAGACTGGGGCGACGGTGAAAGAGAAACGCGCAATGCAAAAAAAGTTCAAACCGCTTCCTCGCGGACTCCCCTGTCTCAGACGACATTAACGGATAAATCATCAGCTCGACCTGCGCCGATGCCGATGATGAATAAGGGTCAATATAAAAACGGAGAATACACGGGCAATATCGCTGACGCTTATTATGGCAACATTCAAGTCAAAACAATCATTTCTGGCGCTAAAATCACCGATGTCCAGTTTTTGAATTATCCGAACGACAGGCAAAATTCAATCCGCATCAACGCCTACGCAATGCCGATATTGAAGAGCGAGGCGATAAAAGCGCAAAGCGCAAAAGTCGATGTCGTCTCCGGCGCGACCGCGACAAGCGGAGCGTTTCAAGAATCTCTTGCGTCCGCGCTCGCGCAGGCGAAAAATTAAAAGATGAAACAAACGCAGTTAATTATGGGAATGCCCGTTAGCGTGGAAATAGTCAGCGAGGACGCAGTCGCGACACGGAAACTTTTTGACGAAGTTTTTTCATACTTTTCTTGTGCGGATGAAAAATTCAGCCCGTACAAAGAGACGAGCGAAATAAGCGCAATCAATCGAGGGCAACTCAAAGAGAGCGACCGAAGCGACGATATGAAATTAATTTTCGCCCTTTCAGAAGAAACGAAAAAGCTAACTCGCGGTTATTTTGACATAGTCGGGCGAGACGGAAAATATGACCCGTCGGGCATAGTGAAAGGGTGGGCGATTTTAAACGCAACTCGCATTTTGAAAAAACGAGGAGTGAAAAACTTTTACATTGAAGCGGGAGGAGATATCCAGGTCAGCGGGAAAAACCGCGAGGGCAAAAAATGGAGAGTGGGAATTGAGAATCCTTTCGGCGCTAAAATCATCGACAGGGCGAAAAACGGAAGCAAAGAAATAGTGAAAACAGTTTATCTTAAAGACGAAGGCATAGCCACATCGGGAACTTACATCCGAGGTCAGCATATCTACAATCCGAAAAAAAGAGAAGTGGCGATTGATGATATAGTTAGCTTGACCGTCATCGGTCCGAATGTTTATGAAGCCGACCGTTTCGCGACCGCCGCGTTTGCCATGGGGAGAGAAGGCGTCAACTTCATTGAAAGTCTGGAAGGATTTGAAGGATATCATATAGACAAAGACGGCATTGCCGCAATGACGAGCAGTTTTGAAAAATACACCCAAAAACCTTAATTATCATGAATTACAAAACGGAAAAATTTATAGTCTGGTTGAGCAAAAACACCTTGAAAGACAAAGAGTTTTTGCGATCGAGGACTTAAATTTTTCCGTTTCGCAATTCAAAGTTAATGATTAAACTAATAGACAATTTTTTAAACAAGATAACGATGTATCGTCTCGCGACGTATGTCTTATCATTTTTATTCCTAACGGCGCTTTCACTTTCTTTTTTCAAACTTCTTCCCTACACCCCAACCGACCTTATTATGTCGTTCGCCGTCATCACGGTCGTGTCGTGGGTCGTGAACGTCATATTCGCGAAAATTTTTGAAGCTCCGGCGAATGTGGAATCAATTTACATCACGGCGCTTATCCTGGTTTTCATCATCACCCCTCCCTTGACGGGAGATTATTCGCAATTCCTGCCAATCGCGGCGTGGTCATCGGTCTGGGCGATGGCGTCAAAATATATTTTAGCCATACGGAAAAAGCATATCTTCAATCCGGCCGCGTTCGCGGTGGCATTAACCGCTTTCACCATCGGAGAATCGGCAAGCTGGTGGGTTGGGACTCTCTGCATGTTGCCGTTCGTCGCCATCGGAGGTCTTCTCATCGTGAGGAAAATCCGCCGCGCCGACACCGTGATAAGTTTTTTTGCCGCCGCTCTTGCGACTATTTTCGCTTTTGGAATTATGAATGGGACAAATCTGCCGAGTTATTTTTATAAAACTTTCGCTTATTCGCCGATTGTATTCTTCGCTTTCATAATGCTCACCGAGCCATTGACCGCGCCTCCCACAAAAATGCTTCGCCTGGGATACGGCGCGCTTGTCGGTTTTCTCTTCGCTCCCGCGATTCACATTGGCTCGCTCTACTCAACGCCGGAACTCGCGCTTATCTTCGGCAATATTTTTTCCTATCTGGTCAGCCCCAAAGAAAAACTCGTCTTGAAATTGAAAGAGGTGGTAAAAGTCGCCGCCGATACTTTTGATTTTATTTTCACCGGCAATCAAAAGTTCGACTTTAAACCGGGTCAATATATGGAATGGACTCTCCCGCACAAAAGGCCGGATGACAGAGGATACAGACGCTACTTTACGCTGGCGTCTTCGCCCACCGAGCCGGATGTAAGAATCGGCGTCAAATTTTATCCCAAGCGAAGCAGTTTCAAAAATAAAATGGCGAATATGAATTCGGGTGAAGCGATTATCGCTTCGGGACGCGCCGGAGATTTTATTCTGCCGAAAGATAGACGAGAAAAGATGGTTTTCATCGCCGGCGGCATCGGGGTTACTCCTTTCCGCAGTATGATTAAATTTCTTTTGGACAAGAATGAAAAACGAGCAATCACGATTTTATATTCAAACAAAACCGTTGCCGACATCGCTTATAAAGACATTTTTGACGCGGCGGAAAGCCGACTGGGAATAAAGACCGTCTATGCGATTACGGACCAATCCCAAACGCCGACCAACCCTCAAATGCGCGTCGGTTTTATTGACAAAAAAATGATTACGGAGGAAATTCCTGATTACGCGGATAGAATTTTTTACGTATCCGGTCCTCATTCCATGGTGGTTGCGTTTGAAGACACCTTAAAAGATATGGGCATCAAGAAAAATAAAATTAAAATTGACTTCTTCCCCGGCCTTGCGTAAAATAATTAAATTATGCGCAAGGTTGTTATGTTCCCCGAATTACAAAAAGCAAAATTTAGGTCCTCGGGTCGCAAAAACTCTTTATTTTCTCAAGGTGTTTTTGCTCAACCAGATCATAAATTTTTGCATTTTGTAATTCGGAGTATGTTGAAAAAACCAATCATCATTTTTTCGCTTGCGGCGCTGGCATTCACGGCAATGGCATTGCCGAAATTCGCGTCCGCTCACGAAGAACAAGTCATCCGGATCGGCGACAAGGATTATTTGTTCGTCATCGGATCATTGAACGAGCCCGTGATCGTTGACGACAAAACAGGAATCGATCTCCGCGTCTTCTTGTCGGATCCGTCCAACCCAAGCGATCCGAAAGCTCCTTTCGCAAAACCGGCGACAGGACTTGACAAGACGATTAAAGCCGAAATCAGCGCGGGCGACAAAAAACAAGTATTCGACCTCGCGCCCGCTTACGCCAATCCGGGAGCGTACATAGCCGTTTTCTTCCCGACCGTCAAAGCGGCGCTTGCTTATCGCCTCTTCGGAACCATTGACAATGTTCCCGTGGATCTGAACTTTGTTTGCGATCCCGCCGGACACACTCACAATGAAGAAGTGGAAGACAAAAGCATCGTGAGAATATCGGACAAAGTGACGCGAAAAATGAAAGCGGGGGCGTTTGGGTGTCCTCTGGAAAAAGCCGATCTCGGCTTCCCTGAAAAATCGTCTTCCCTATACGACATCCGGCAAAAAACCTCGGAATTAAACTATTTTGCGATTTTATCTCTTATCGTCGGTCTTATCGGCGCCATTGCGGGCATTGGAGCTTGGATGAAATCTAAGAAAAGAATTTGATTTTTTAGGATGTTTTTCATTGTCTTGCAATCCGTTGGAGGGGTGATAAACTTTAAGCTATGTTTGAAGACAAAAACAACCACAACAGATCTGAAATCGGCGACACGGGCGTGAGTTTTGAAGACGAATGGAGAGGTCAGTCCTCGCAAGTTTATTACTCAAAAACACCGAAGATGAATCAGTGGATTATCAATCACTCGGGAGGACTCGTCAAAGACGAGAAAACCGCGAGTTTCGTCTTGCTGGGGGTTGCGGCGGTGGCGGCGGTCATTGCTTTTTATTTATCGTTCGGCGGAGGTTTGGGCGCGTCGGATAACAAAGCGAGAGATCAAATGTTGAAAATACATCCGGAGTTAAGACGATGACTTCTATGTTTTCAAAAAAAATACAAACAAAAGGATTTACTTTGATCGAACTCCTCGTCGTGATTTCAATTATCGGTCTTTTGTCGAGCATCGTATTGGCGAGCTTGAACTCGGCGCGGGTGAAAGCGCGAAACGCCGCCAGAATTTCATCCATTCACGCTTTGGTCAACGCTTTCAATTTGGGTCTGGGCGATACGGGTTCTTTTCCAAACACTTCTAATACTTCTAATAGTTGGGTTTGCGTATCGGCGACTTGTTATGATGGATGGTTGGTGTATTCGTCAAATGCGCAAGTAGACGCTTTTTTGTCCCCCAGTTTACCTCAAAAACCATCGGACCCAACAGGAGGAGGAAGAGGTTATGGCGGGTTTTTATATGTAAATCCAGCAGGACCTTATACTGGGCAGGTCGGCGCTTATCTTGATTTTATTTTGGAGCCCGGGGGTTCTTGTCCGTCAGGATCTTTTTGGACTAGCAATTCTTCTTATACGCAGTGTATTTTGTATTTAGGCCAGTAGAAAAAAATTGATCTTGTGTCTTTGAATCACGAAACGCAAAATTTACAGTCTATTGAGCAAAAACACCTTGAAAGACAAAGAGTTTTTGCAACCCGAGGACTTGAATTTTGCATGTCGTAATTCACGGTTGTGTTGTGTTGGACGCCGAGAGTCCAACTCTCCATCTTCAAATATTTAAAGCGTTTATACCCGGAAAAATCGCCTTTTTGCCGAGCTCTTCCTCAATTCTCAAAAGCTGATTATATTTCGCCGTCCTTTCACCTCGGCAGAGCGAGCCGGTCTTTATCTGTCCCGTTCCGAGTCCGACGACAAAATCGGAAATTATCGCGTCTTCCGTTTCGCCGCTTCGATGAGACACGACCGAGGTGAATCCTGCCTTGTTTGCCATATTTATCGTATCGATGGTTTCCGAAACGGTGCCTATTTGGTTCAGTTTTATGAGGATTGAATTGGCGGCCTTCTTCTCAATTCCCTCCTGAAGAATTTTACTGTTCGTTACGAAAATGTCATCGCCGACAATTTGGATTTTGCTTCCAAGTCTTTTAGTAAGCTCTTGATAACCACCCCAATCATCTTCCGCCAATCCGTCCTCAATGGAGACGATCGGATATTTGTCTATCCAGCCGGAATAAAATTCAATCATCTCACCGCTCGAAAGAATCTTCCCCTCTCTCTCCAGATGGTATTTCCCGTCTTTATAAAATTCGCTCGCCGCCGCGTCTATGGCAATGGAAATGTCTTTACCCGCTTTGTATCCTGCTTTGGCGATGGCTTCTAAAATAATTTTAATTGCCGCTTCGTTTGAAGAAAGCGCTGGCGCGAAACCTCCCTCGTCTCCGACCAAAGCGCTCATATTTTTTGAAGATAAAATTTTCTTGAGAGCGTGAAAAGTTTCCACGCCATACCTCAAAGCTTCTCTAAACGACGGCGCGCCTAAAGGCATTATCATAAATTCCTGCAAGTCGGTGGAATTCTGGGCGTGTTTGCCTCCGTTGATTATATTCATCATTGGCACAGGAAGAGTTAGGGGTTTTCCGGTCTTGCCGATCTTTTTGAAATATTTATAGAGCGGCATATCGTCGCTTTCAGTGGACGCGCGAGCGAAAGCCATAGATACCGCGAGTATCGCGTTCGCGCCGAGTCGCCCTTTGTTTTCCGTTCCGTCAATTTCCAGCATTTTTGCGTCCAAACTTTTTTGGTTAAATTCTTTGCCGACTAAAGCCTTTTTAATCTCAGCATTCACACTTGAGACCGCTTTGAGAACGCCTTTTCCGCCGTATCTTTTTTCATCTCCATCCCTGAGCTCAATGGCTTCCCTGCTTCCCGTGGATGCGCCCGATGGAACGGCGGCGCGTCCGAACGAACCGTCTTTCAGAATAACATCCGCTTCCACGGTCGGATTTCCTCTTGAATCAAGAATTTCCCGAGCGATAATTTTTGAAATTTTTGGCATATAAATCAAAGTTAATATTTATAACTGCTTATTTTGGCGATTTGACGCCTCCGCGTATTTTCTCCGCCTCAATTTCAAGCGGAAAAACAGGCTACATCATATCATATCGCAAGTGAAAAATTCTATAAATAATTTATCCGTTCTCGATCCAAAAAAAAATAAATACCGCTCAAGAAAAAAGCCCTGTGGAAATTAACCGCAGGGCTTTAAAAATTAAATTTAATGAAAGGCTAAACCGTCGTCTGAGACAAAGGTTGCCGCAACGCCGCTTGCGCCGCCGCCAAACGAGCGACAGGCACGCGGAAGGGCGAACAACTTACGTAATTCATTCCGACCTTGTGGCAAAAGGCGATGGTCTGCGGATTTCCGCCGTGCTCGCCGCATATGCCGATTTTAAGATCAGGTCTTACGGTTTGTCCGCGAATAATCCCGATCTTAATCAACTCTCCCGCTCCGTCTTCATCCAGAATTCGGAACGGGTCATTCTCAAGAATGCCCTTTTCAATGTATTCGGGCATAAAGGAACCGACATCGTCGCGACTAAAACCAAAAGTCATCTGAGTAAGATCGTTCGTTCCAAAGGAAAAGAATTCGGCGTGCTTTGCAATTTTATCCGCGATCAGAGCAGCTCGCGGCAGTTCAATCATAGTCCCCACCGTATAATTAATCTGCATGCTTTTTTTCTCCATGACATCCCTGGCAACTTTATGAACACTCTCCTTCAATAGAATGAATTCCTGTTCGGCGCTAATGATAGGCAACATAATTTCGGGGTAAACGATAATGCCTTTTTTCTTCATATTGCATGCGGCCTCAATGATAGCCCGTACCTGCATGTCGTAGATTTCCGGAAATGTGATTCCCAAACGGCAACCGCGATGACCAAGCATCGGGTTCAATTCGTGAAGCGCGGAAACTTTGCTCTCCACTTCCGTCAGACTAATCCTCATCTGTTTCGCCATAACTTTTTGGTTATGGGCTTCTTGCGGCAAAAATTCGTGCAGAGGAGGGTCCAAAAGCCTTATTGTCACCGGAAATCCGTCCATTTCCTTGAAAATCTGCTCGAAGTCGCGGCGTTGCATCGGAAGAAGTTTTTCAAGCGCGGACTCGTACAATTCTAATGGCTTTTTCAGTTCTTTTTTCACTCGTTGCAATTCATCCAGAACCGCATCTCCGTTTTTACCGGCCAGTTTTGTCAACTTATTTTCAAACTTTGCGATCTCGGTTCTAAATTTTTTCACATCCGGCGCCGATAGAATCATTTGCCGAACGGAATCAATCCTGTTTTCTCCAAAAAACATATGCTCGGTTCTGCAGAGTCCAATACCCTCAGCGCCAAATTCTCTCGCCTTTTTTGCATCCGCCGGGGTGTCGGCATTCGTTCGCACTTTCAGTTTGCGAATTTCATCAGCCCAACCCATGAGTATGGCAAAATCTCCGCTTAGACTCGGTTCCACAGTGGATATTTGATCTAACATCACTTCGCCGCTACTGCCATCAAGGGAGATATAATCCCCCCTTTTTACAGTCCTGCCGTTTACCGTAAAGATTTGTTTTTTATAATCCACATTCAGCGAACCGCAACCCGCGACGCAACATTTACCCATTCCTCTCGCCACCACGGCGGCATGTGAAGTCATACCGCCGCGCGTCGTCAGAATTCCTTGAGAAACATGCATCCCGCCAATATCTTCAGGCGAGGTTTCCTTTCTCACCAGAATCACTTTCTCGCGCTTCTCCGCCAATCTTTCGGCATCCTCAGCGCTGAAAACAACTTTGCCGACAGCCGCGCCGGGAGAAGCCGGAAGTCCCACAGCGATAATATTTTTCTCAACTTTGGGGTCAAAAGTGGGGTGCAATAATCGATCAAGCTCATCGGGATTGATACGGGAAATCGCAGTCTTTTTGTCAATCAATCCTTCTTTAACCATATCCACCGCGATCTTTACGGCCGCCTGGGTGGTGCGTTTCCCGTTTCTCGTTTGCAATATGAACAACCGATTTTCCTGAATTGTGAATTCTATATCCTGCATATCCTTAAAGTGAAATTGAAGTTTTTGCGCCTCTTTGAAAAGTTCTTGAAAAACTTCCGGGAGTTCATCTTTTAGATTATCAATCGATTTAGGCGTGCGGATACCGGCAACGATATCTTCTCCTTGAGCGTTAAGGAGATATTCTCCATAGAGACTATCCTCACCCGTCGAAGGATTCCTGGTAAAACAAACACCCGTGGCGGAGTGATCGCCCATATTTCCAAAGACCATGGACTGAACGTTTACGGCAGTTCCGAGAAGACCCTTGATTTCGTACAATTGTCGGTATTTTACGGCACGCGGATTATTCCATGAGGCAAATACGGCATTGATCGCCTTTTGGAGCTGTATTTTTGGGTCATTGGGAAAGGATTCACAGGTCTTCTTTTTGTAAACAGTTTTAAACTCTTCAACAATATTTTTTAACTGTTCAGCGGTAAGTTCCGTATCATTTTTTACCTGCGCCTTCTTTTTATACCTGTCAATAATTTCTTCAAAACCATGGCGCTCCAAACCCATAACGACATCGCCAAACATGGTGATAAACCGCCGATATGCATCCCACGCAAATCGTTCGTTACCTGTTTTTTTAATAAGCCCCTTGACGGCATCGGGCGTTAAACCGAGATTTAAAACCGTGTCCATCATGCCAGGCATGGATGCCGCGGCGCCGCTCCGAACGGAAACCAGCAAAGGATTATTCGCGTCACCCAATTTCGCTCCCATAAGCCCTTCCAGACGGGAAAGATTCTGCTCTATTTCTTCGGCAAGTCCCTTAGGGTACTGTTTATTATTCCTGTAATACGCATCGCAAACCTCTGTTGTTATAGTAAACCCAGGAGGGACAGGGATACTCAGGTTGGTCATTTCTGCAAGATTAGCACCCTTGCCGCCGAGCAGGTGTTTCATGTCAGTCCGCCCATCGGCAGATCCGTTGCCAAAGAAATAAACATTCTTTGGCGACAAATTCAACATATTTTTAAGCATTTTTCCTATTTCCTTCCTTTCAATTCAAAATTTAAAAGAACATAAAATAAAATTCATGATTGTTTTTTCGATGCATTTCTCCTTTTTCTCAATCTCTAAATTTTAAAAAGCCCTTTTCAAAAGGGCGTCTCTAAGCAAAAACTAACATCAGCAAACGCAAAAGTCAATTAAAATGAAAAACTTCCTTAAAACTTGTCTTTAAAATATTTTTGAATGACAAGAACAAACCACATCGCGCCGACCAATGCGGCGAAAGCGGCGCCCGACCAAAGTTTAAGGGTAGAATAAGTGAAAGCGAAAATCATCAAAACAATCCCTGTCGTAAGACTGGTGGACAGCGCCGGTTTGTCTTTGCCGAATACGGAGGGAAGTAAAGCGACAGCAAAAACAAACTGTCCGATTGAGAGTAAAATATCTTGCCAAGACATAACTACATATTAACCTATCACAACAGACGCGACAAGACACACAGACTTTAGGTTCTGAATGTTGAACACCGAGTGTCTAACATTTCACATATCAAAGTAATTTTGCCCAATCTTATAAGCCTCAATACAACTCTCGCACCCTTTAAATAACGGTTTTGGCAGATTGTCTAAATCATACCACGACCACCCTCCGCATTTTTCATGTTCCAAGACTTTCGGCTCTCCGCTTTTCCAATCGGCAATGAGTCCGACATCAACAAAGTGCTTGTCATAAAATTTGAAATTCAAAAGACGGAGAAATTTTATGTTATGAATTTCTATACCTGTTTCTTCTCTAACTTCCCTTTTCGCGCAATCTTCAAATGATTCTCCCCACTCCAGTTTTCCTCCCGGAAAGGCGAAATCTCCCGCACCATGCGCGCCCTTGCGCTTGCCGAGCAGGACTTTACCGTCTTTCATAATCATCACCGCTATTCCCGTTTTTGGATATTCTTTATTTTTCATATAATCTTTTGATTTTATTCTGCGTTTGAAGAGATTTAAATATTTCAACAAATTTTTTATTTCTTGGCGAAGCTTTCAGTTGTTGAAATTCATCCGGGGTTACCCACTTGAAATCATCGTGTTCATAACTCAACACTACTTTAGTTGTCATTGGTCGAGCCGTATAACATATTGTCACCAAATAGCGAATAGCCGTTAAAAACTCTTCTTCTTTATCTTTCAGTCTAGAGATAATGTCCATTACTGAAAGGTCCTGAACATCTAAGCCTGTTTCTTCTTTAATTTCCCGAGCAATTCCGTATTTTATATCTTCGCCGTAATCCAGAGCGCCTCCGGGCAAATCCCAATGCAAAGACCAAGTGGGAGCAGTTTCAGTGCGCCTAATCGTCAATATTTTTCCATCATTATCAAACAAGATGGCCTTTTGCGAAATTTTAATTTGTTTATTTTCATCTTTCATGTCATTTTTATACTTTTATTTAGCAATCTGCCTGTCAAGTGAGTTTTTTTGCGTCCGCAAAAATTTCAAAACTATTTCTTTTTGCCTCTGATAGGAATTTGGCTCAAGAACAATATGTGGTTCTTTTATTGGATACTCTTCTTCATTTTTTACTTTAAATACTACAGAGTCATCAATTTCTATGTGATAGCGTTTCATTAATTCTGATTTATATCTCCTTCTTTTTTTAATTCGACTCAACGCCTTTTCTACTGGTGTTTTAAACCACAGTAATAGATAATTCGCTTTTTGTCTTCGAGCTATCCGCTGAAGATCTTTTCGATAAATCTTCTTTGTTAGATTTGCATCATAAATTACATTTATACCCATCCGTAGCAATTCTTCGGTAATAAAATTTCTTATTCGTAGGACTGAAATATTTTCCTCCTTGGAATAATTTGGTTTAGGAAAAATCTCCGACCTTAGAAAGTCGCTATTTAAATGAAAAAAGTTAAATTCTTTAGCAAATCTTCGAGAAAAGAAAGTTTTACAGGAACCAGGATATCCGAGTGTTGCAATAAGAATTAGTTTTTTGTTTCTACTTTCCACAGCATTTTTTATACTTCTTCCCGCTACCGCAGACGCACGGGTCGTTGCGACCGATTTTGTCGCCGTCTTCATTAGTGACAGATTTTGAGGAAATATTCGCCGAATTATTATCCGTTTTATTTTCCCCGCCTCCGATAAGCACAGCTTTCTTTTCCATCTCTTTTAATTTTTCTTCTTCCTTGACGAACATTCCGACCCCGATGTGAGGAACGAGTCGCGCGATTTCTTCTATGATGGCAAACTCCATTTCCTTGAAAAGTCTCAATCCTTCTTTCTTGTATTCCACGAGAGGGTCGCGTTGTCCGTAGGCGCGGAGATTAACGCTTGAACGAGTGTAATCCATTATCTCAAGATGCTCGACCCAGAACATATCGATAGCCTGAAGGAGCAGTCTTCTTAACGCCGAATAAAATTCGTCCTCCCTGAGCAGAGTTTTTTTATCGTCAAGAATTTTTTTTACTTCTTCGTCGCCTTCAAACATTTCGGCAAGCTTTTCTTCAATCGCTTTTTTGTCGCCCAAAAGGATTTTTCTTCTTCTCTCATAAACAATCTTCCTTTGATGATTCAAAATGTCGTCATATTCAAGCACATGTTTTCTGGCGTCAAAGTTGAAACCCTCTATTTTCTCCTGCGCTTTTTCAAGCGAACGGGTAATCAAATAATTTTGAATCGGCTCGTCTTCCGCTATGCCGAATCGTCCCATCATCTTTTTGAT
>JAGXAA010000076.1 GCA_018971765.1 Patescibacteria group bacterium | reverse complement strand
GAATCGCTAGTAATCACAGGTCAGCTATACTGTGGTGAATACGTTCTCAAGTCTTGTACTCACCGCCCGTCAACTCAAGGGAGTCGGAAGTACCCGAAGTTCGCCCTCGCGGCGACCTACGGTAAGTTCGATGACAGGGAGTAAGTCGTAACAAGGCACGGGTAGCGGAAGCTGCTCGTGGATTATTTCAAATTGAACACGTTTCCGATTTTGCCTTCGGGCTGAATCGAGAAGCTAACGGTGTCGATTTTCAATGCCTCAATTGAGCATTGAAAAGTTTGACTGAACTCAAAACAGTCTGGCGTCCGAGAAAGAACGGAAAAATGAACGGAACAAAATAAAGGATGATAAAACACAAAACCGCCTTAATAGGCGGTTTTGTGTTGCCTGTGCGGTATTTTCCTGCTATATTGCTTCAGTCTTTGAGGGGGTTTTGCGCGATTAGCTCAGGCCTGCCCCGACACCAAATTGTTTTTTAAATGCGATTGTTTCTAGTGTGCGCGATTAGCTCAGGTGGTTAGAGCGCGTCACTGATAATTACGAGGTCCCAGGTTCAACTCCTGGATCGCGCACATTGGGAATGATTATTTAATACATTAAAATAATATGGGAAAATTTATTAAAGAAAATTGGCTAAGATTGATATTGGGTATTATTATTTTGATTTTACTTGTGCTATTAGTAGTAAATCAAAATGAACTGAATCAATTAAAAAGGCAGGTCAATTCAAAAACATCTCAACATGTTTATAATTTACCAACAGCTACAGAAGTATTTCGTTTGCGATCGGAGTGTGCAACTATCGGTCAAAAAATTTTAGGTAACAACATTATTGGCTCCGCTTTAATACAATCTCAGGTCTCTCATTACAATTCAGAGACAAATCGTTGCTATGTAAAGTTAACAGTGCAATCGGCAAACTTATCCGGTGATTATTTTTCTAATTATTTATTTGATGGTCAAACAGGAGATTTGTTAGTGTCTGCAACACAACAGAAAGGGAAAAAAGAATATGGAATTATATTTAATGGTCCCGCTAAAACAATTGTATCTGATTCCTCTGAGACCACATTCCAATCCACAGATGATTATATTAACCAAGTAATGCACGACGATTGGAAGCAATAACTTTATGCAAATACATCATAAGGACAAACCAGTAGCTAAGGCATTAGTATATGAGATCAGATAAAGGAAAAAATTTTCAGCGCGGTGAAGGTGAAATTGGAGCGATAATCGTTATTATCCTTTTGATTTGGGGCGGTAGTTATTTGTATAAATATTTTACCGCGCCGAAAAATACAACCGAGATTGACAAAATTTATTCGGAGCAACGATTTAACAAAGAACCTTACGCTTCATTTGAAACAATATCGGCTTGTTCTGATAATTCTGGAAGTTGCCACTCGGTCGTTGCGACTATTTACCACACGTTTGAAAAAGACGGCACGGAGCATAAATCGGTAGAACAAATTGATTTTGATAATGGCGGCTATTTAACTTTTGGCGGCGCGCCATTGCCCGGCAGTGGCACCGATCAAAAAGGAAATGGCTGGTCGTTTAGTCAGTAAAGGCGGCGCGCAAGTTTCACTGGCACGAAATTTGGCGGCGGCGGAAAGCGAGGGCGGGCAAAAATTTTACCCCGTAGGGTCGCGAAGCGACTCCTTCGGGGACTTCCCCCTAACCGCCCGCCCGAGAGTTCAGTTTGGCGCGCGAAGCGCTCCTTCAGTTCCGTTCAAAAAAGGTTCGGATTTCGTCAAATAATCGCACGCTGGACGTTAAAGGAAATCAGGCGTGTCGGGCGGGTGACGATGTCCCATGTTCAACTCCCGGCACGCGCACCTTGCCTGTCAATCAAAAATTATGGGAGAAAAATTAGAGAGCTTTGACCCAACAAAACATAGAATATTGGAAGATGAAAAATCTTGGGTGAACAAAGAAGTTCCCAAGTGGGATATGGAGCCAAGAGAAGTTAAGGATCAATATAACGGATTTGTAGATAAAGTTAGAACTACAAATCCAGATTTATCTTTTCAACAAGCATACGATAGAATTTTAGAATTAGAGAAAAAATATGACCACCGATTTTTTGGTGTCACTTATTCCGACGACCCAAATAGAAAATTAGTTTTTGAAAGAAAAAGATTATCTCAACTTGATGAATTAAATCTTCTAACCGAAGAAGAAAAACAAACGCTTGAAGAACTAAGAGCCGAATTTGCGAAAGTCATTAATGAAGTGGCGGAAGCAGCTGGTGATGATCCGGTTGAAATCCAAAAAAATTTAGACACGGCTCTCGCACACAATGTTGCGAAAGACTTACTTGAAGCAAAGGAAATCATGATTAATGGGCCGATAGTCGAAGGTTTTGAAGAAACTCAAGACGCTCGTATTCCCAATGCTTCTATTCGTGAATTTTTGAAAGCTGCTTTTACGCCAGAAGCACTAAGAAAAGCGAGGATTGGAAGAATTGAAAAAGATGATAAGTATAGCCCCCGCAAAACAAATCCCCGACATTTGGACGCGAATCTGATATAATGCATTCGTGATTAGCATTACTCTGACAGAAGATGAAATATTTCTTCTTGAATCTCACTACAAAAAAGCGAATTCTCGCCTTATCCGCGAAAGAGCCCACGCCAACCTTCTTTCAAATGACGGCTATGCGGTTCCTCAAATCGCCAAGATCTTGCGACGA
>JAGXAA010000018.1 GCA_018971765.1 Patescibacteria group bacterium | reverse complement strand
TTCATCTCCACCATCGGCATCAACGAACACCAGATGAAAAACTATATCAACAATCAGAGCTACCAACAGAAAGATTTACCGCAATTGTTTTAGTCCGCCTAACGGCGGACAAGACAGAAACCACCAGCTTTAGCTGGTGGTTCTCATTTTATCCGTTATCTCATCTCGCAATTTAATATACCCCGAATTACGAAATGCAAAATTTAGGTCCTCGGGTCGAAAAAACTCTTTATTTTCTCAAGGTGTTTTTGCTCAACCAGACCATAAATTTTGCATTTCGTAATTCGGGATAATACAGTCTAACCTACAATCTTCTGCCTTCGCTGGCTTTTTTGAGGGGGATGAAATAAAATGTATGCAACTTCAATTTTATAAAACTTATGATCTATTTTGAAAAAGTTACCAAGCTATACTCAGACAAGTCAGTCGGCCTTTCCGATGTCACTTTTTCGGTTGAAGCTAAGGAGTTTATTTCCATTGTCGGACATTCGGGAGCCGGCAAGACGACTCTTCTAAAGATGCTTTTGGCGGAGGAGCGCCCGACTTCAGGATCCATCTTCTTTGAATCGGCCAACATCCACAAGTTCAAAAAAAGGGACATTACCAAATATCGCCGCAGAGTGGGAGCCATTTTTCAGGACTTCCGTCTTCTGCCGAATAAAACCGCCTATGAAAACATCGCTTTCGCCATGGAGGCCGCCGGCAGAGACGATGAGGAAATAGAAGCCGATGTTCCTCATGTCCTCGATCTGGTTGATTTGAAGAAAAAAATATGGAGCTTCCCGCACGAGCTTTCCGGCGGAGAAAAGCAAAGAGTGGCGATAGCCCGCGCCATAGTCAATCAGCCCGATGTCATTATCGCCGATGAGCCGACGGGAAATCTTGATCCGATAAACACTTATGAAATCGTCCAGATTCTGAAAAGGATAAATGATTTGGGAACGACGGTGATTCTCACGACGCACAACAAAGGCGTGATAGATTCTCTCGGCAGGCGGGTCATTACCATGGATTCCGGCAAGATAGTGAGGGATGACAAGGAGGGGAGATACGCGTTGTAGTCAAAAGTCGATAGGGTTAAAAACAGAAAGATAAAAAAATTTCCAATTCGTCTAATCGAATCGCTTCGCAGCCATTTGCGCATTTATTCGTTATTTCGTATATTATTAAAAAATAAAAAATGTTAATTACAAAAGCAAAAAGAGTGATAAAAGCGGGGTTTGTGAATTTTTGGAGGAATGGCTTTGTTTCTTTGGCGTCAATTCTGGTTATGACCATCACTCTTTTTGTCATCGGTTCCGTAATTTTTTTGGGGACGATTTTCAATTACACGTTTTCCCAGATAAAAGAAAAAGTCGACATCAGCGTGTATTTTGTCACTTCCTCCAATCCTCAAGATATTATGGCCATAAAAAAGAATCTTGAAGCTCTGCCTGAAGTCGCCAAAATTTCGTACACCTCCCGCGAAGAGGCTCTGGCTGATTTCAAAAAGAAGCATGAGAATGACGAGCAGACCCTTCAAGCCCTGCAAGAGTTGAACGACAATCCTCTGGGCGCGTTCCTTAATATCAAGGCCAAGGAACCGTCGCAATACGAAGGCATTGCCAATTATCTCCAAAGCAAAGATGTCTTGACGAAAGACGGCATATCTATAATTGATAAAGTGAATTATTATCAAAATAAGGCGGCTATAGACAGATTTACGAAAATAATAGACGGAGCCAACAAAATCGGCCTCGGTCTGATAATAGTGCTCGTGGCATTTTCAATAATCATAACTTTCAACACGATAAGGCTGGCCATCTATGTGTCAAGAGAGGAAATTTCGGTGATGAAGCTTGTCGGCGCCAGCAATCAATACATAAGAGGACCTTTCGTCGTAAGCGGGATAATGTACGGCTTTGTTTCGGCAATGTTCACGCTGATACTTTTCTACCCAATCACTCTTTATTCGACAAAAGCCACGGATAATTTTTTAATGGGATTCAATTTATTCGACTATTACATAAAAAATTTCGGACAGCTCTTTCTTATTATCGCCGGTTCAGGTATACTTATAGGAGCTATTTCCAGTTATTGGGCGGTGAGGAGATATTTGAGGATTTAGGAATTTTAAAAATCATAGGGTTTAATCTTTAGCAGCCGTTTCATTTCACAGACTTGGCAAAATGGAACGGCGCTTGATTTTATGAAAAAGAAAAATCATAAATACATTTTTGTGACAGGCGGAGTGATGTCCGGAGTCGGCAAAGGCATCGCTTCTTCGTCGATTGGGAAAATTTTGCAGTCAAAGAATTACAAAGTCAATCCGATAAAGGTCGACCCTTATCTCAATGTTGACGCCGGCATGATGAATCCGACCGAACACGGAGAGGTGTTCGTTATTGATTCGGGGCTGGAATGCGATCAGGATTTGGGGAATTACGAGCGGTTTATGGATATTGATTTGAAACCAGACAACTATATGACAAGCGGGATGATCTATCAGTATGTCATAGATAAAGAAAGAAATCTTGGATACAAAGGCAAATGCGTCGAAGCGATACCGCACATCACGGGTGAAATCACCAGACGGATTCAGAAATCAGCGGAGGCGAGCGGCGCGGATATTTCAATAATTGAGATAGGCGGGACCGTCGGCGATTATCAAAATGTGATGTTCATAGAAACCGCGAGAATCTTGAAATTGAAAAATCCGGATGACGTGATTTTCGTCTTGGTGAGCTACTTGCCGATACCTTCCACTTTGGGAGAAATGAAGACGCGTCCGACGCAAAACGCCGTCCGCAATCTCAATTCTTACGGCGTTCAGCCGGAAATAATAATCGCTCGCGGAGCCGTGCCTCTTGACGAAAGGAGGAAAGAGAAAATCGCCGTCTCATGCAATATTGCGGTTGAAAATGTCATTTCCGCGCCGGATGTGGAAAGCATTTATGATGTGCCTCTTAATTTTGAAAAAGATAATCTTGGTGAAATTATTTTAAAATCTTTAAGATTGAAGACGAAAAACGAAAAAGATATGAAAGAATGGAGTTCGTTTGTTGCGAAAGTAAAATCAACAAAAGAAGAAGCCAGTATCGCCGTCATCGGCAAATATTTTGACACCGGAGATTTCGTGCTTTCAGACGCTTACATTTCCGTGATTGAAGCGGTTAAATATTCGGCGTACGAACTCGGAGTGAAAGCCAAGTTGACTTGGCTCAATTCCAAGGATTTTGAAAACGGCGAAAAAGAAGTTTTAATGCTCGGCGACTTTGACGGGGTGATTGTGCCTGGAGGATTTGGCGAGAGCGGAATAGAAGGTAAGCTCAAAGCGATAAAATTTGCCCGCGAAAATAAAATCCCTTATCTTGGACTCTGTTATGGGATGCAACTCGCCGTGATTGAATACGCGAGAAATGTTATCGGGCTTAAAGACGCCAATACTACTGAGATTGACGAGAATTCAAAAGATCCCGTGATAGATATTATGGACGGTCAGAAGAAAAATATTGAGGATGGAAAATACGGCGGAACGATGAGGCTCGGCGCTTACAGAGCCATCCTTGAAAAGGGCACGATAGCTCGATCTGCTTACGGCAAGGACGAGGTTTGGGAAAGACACAGGCACAGATACGAAGTTAATCCCGATTATGTTAAAAAAATAGAATCAGCAGGTCTGGTGTTTTCCGGAAAATCGCCGGACGGAACGCTTATGGAAATTGCGGAATTGCCTCGGAATGTCCACCCATTTTTCCTCGGCGCGCAGTTCCACCCCGAATTCAAAGCCCGCCCGCTCCATCCGCATCCTCTTTTCACCGAATTTATGAAAGCCGCGATTGAGAGGAAGAAGAAATAATATGGCGATCATCAGTAAAAAAATCCATCCTGAATATTTTGAGATGGTTAAATCTGGCAAGAAAAATTTTGAATTAAGACTTGCTGATTTTGAAGTCAAAGAAGGAGACACTTTGATTTTGGAGGAATGGAATCCTGAAATAAAAGAATACACTGGAAGAAAATTGGAGAAGAATATCGGCTATATTTTGAAATTTGATCTGGATAAATTCGGTCAAAAGAAAGAAGTTGAAGAAAAAGGACTTTATGTTATATCGCTTGAATAAAAGCCTTTTTTCGCTTATTGTATCCATAAAGCTAACAGCTACAAGCTAATAGCTATCAGCTATATATTTTTGCCGGATCATCTAATGGTAGGATGCGACTCTCTGAAAGTCGTCATCTTGGTTCGAATCCAAGTCCGGCAGCAAACTTAGAGTTAATGGTCATTTAAGCAGTCTGAAATAACCATTCCGTGTTAGCCTGTATGGATGTAACAGCTAAAAACTACAAACTATGTATAAAAAAAGTGTGTTGAATGTAAAAAACAGGCGGTAAAAAAGAATGGCAAACGAAGAGACGTGCAACACTACAAATGTCAAAACTGCGGCAAGCAATTTCAAAACAAAAGACGGTCGCAGAGATTTCATCAAAAGATTTGGAATGAACATGTTTGGAAACGGCAAACGGTTTCCGATCTAAAAAACAAATGCAAATGCGGTGAAAAAACAATAAGAAGAATATTGGACAAAGCTCCACTCCGAAAGAAACAAGACATTGATCCTCAAGAGGTTGTTTGCGTTTTTGACGCTTCCCGGATAGGAAGTGAGACACTGCTCGTGGCTCGAGCTCCCAAAATCAAAGTTAATCTCGGATCGGCATGGATACTCTCCGAAACCAAAGAAGCCTACGCCGGATTGCGAGCAAATATTGAATCAAAAGGCTATAAACTTAAAGCCGTCGTTTTAGACGGCAGAACAGGTATTCCAAGGGTTTTTGAAGATATTCCGGTACAAATCTGCCAGTTTCATCAACTACAGATAGTCAGGAGGAAATTGACGCTGCGACCAGAGACTGAAGCTGGACAGAAATTATTATTGATTG
This sequence comes from Patescibacteria group bacterium, assembly GCA_018971765.1. Classification (GTDB taxonomy): domain Bacteria; phylum Patescibacteriota; class Minisyncoccia; order Phycocordibacterales; family GWA1-40-21; genus GWA1-40-21. Next base: position 8,925 of record JAGXAA010000018.1, on the reverse strand, counting down.
CTTTTTCAATATCAAAAACAGACGAAAACACTCTCAATCAAGAACTGATTTTGTGGCACGAAGATTATCAGAATTTTATTGATGAGAGGACATATGCGCTCGGAACCAAACGGTGGAGATACACGCATAGACGGGCGCGCTCGGCATATTTAAGTCTGAAACGAAACCTTCCGTTTCTTTACACTTGCCAAAGATATCCTGCTCTGGAAATTCCAAACGCCACAAATTCACTCGATGGTTATTGGAGCCGATTAAAAAATTTGCTTTCCGCTCACAGAGGGAAAAGCAAAGAAAGAATTAAGAAAATGATAATAGAAATTTTAAGAAAACAGACTGCTTAAATGACCATTAGACCCAAACTTAGATACCCTTCGGAATTTTTGGAACAGAGAGGTGTGCGAAGCGCACCTCTCTGTTCCCTAAATAATGTCGAATCGAGACAGCAGAGAGTAGATGTCGTCGAGTTTAGATTTTTTGCGAAATTTATAGTAAGAACGCCGCTACTTTATAAAGTGAGAAATTATGAAGGAAGCCACCCTGCCGCTTTTGCGGATGACGATAACAGTGATAAACTAAAGGTAATTGCGGAAAACCAAATCTGCAACCAAATTTTCATAAAATTATGGATTACAACAATGAACCATCGAAAGTAGTGTTTGAGGGCGAGCAGTTTCAATACTCTACCCAATCTTTTCAAACGCCAACGCCAAAAATCGTTCAGTGGTGATTAAATATTCTGGCGGATATGTTAAAGACAAGAAGCAGGCGAGTTTCGTTTTGCTTGGTTTTGCGGTAGTGGCGATTATTGTTTCGCTGTTTTTGATTTTTGGTGAAAGAAGTTCCAAATCAGAGAAACCTGGCATAGAAACATTTAAGGATGCTCCTTTTGAAGTAATTCCAAAAAATAAATGAACCAGTTCCCAAAAAATAAAAATCGAGGTTTTACATTGATTGAGCTTCTTGTGGTTATTGCCATCATCGGACTTTTGTCCAGTGTAGTTTTGGCGAGCTTGAATTCCGCAAGAGCGAAAGCGCGAGATGTGCGGAGAAAAGCCGATTTACACTTTTACACTCATTGGAACTTGCCATCGCGCTTTATTATGATTCTACGGGAACATTTCCCAATAGTGATACTACGCGTTTCGCTGAAGACTGGTCAGCTGCTTATAAAGCGCAACTCGCTCCCTATATTTCTAATCCCCCGATAGGATCCTCTGGCAAATAATGATGGGCGTTATTACGGTTCGTATTGGATGACATGGGCACCAGATCCAAGTTGCAATGGGCGATAGTGTTTTGTGGGCATATATTGAAGGAGCTAACCCCAATGCAAATACTTGTGGTTTTGGTGGAGCTCATTACTTTCGAGTTTTAGGTCCTTAATTAGTCCTAACTCTGATTGTTTTGGTAAAAAGTTCGGATTTTGTTTAGGAGGGACAGCAAACTTAGATACTGACAAAATGTCCTTTATAACCATAAAGGACATTTTGTTTAAAGCAGTTTAAAGTGTCCTTTATGTTTTTTCAACGGCATTATTTTATTTATTGCTTTATTTACTGCTATTTTTTGCTTATAAACAAGGGACAAATAAAGTAAAGAAAATTAGCATATGACCTGATCTTTAAATTGTCCTTTAGAAAAAATGTTGGACACTCAGTGTCTAAAATTTTTCAGAATTGCGCGGCAAGTTTTCTGAATCTCCGACTTATGAATTTTCAACTTAATAAAAGAGCGGCCGAATTTTTTCGGCAGACCGGACTTATCCACAGTTAAATTTTGTTGGCAATCCTATTGCATATATAATAAAAGCAATGTTGGCTTATCGGTAAACCAAGTCGTTTGGTTTACGGTATTTTAAAAAATAAGTTTTTTTATAACATTCATTAAAATAAATTTTATGTGTAATTTGAAGTTTTTTTCTGTCGGCATCGCTTTTTTAGCGTTGTCGTTTTTTGGCGTTAATTTTGCGGAAGCGGCGATTACGATAGACGCTCCGCCCATAGACAAATTTTTCCAAAGCCCGACAGTGGGCGGAGGCGCGATATTGCCTATCACCAGTTTCAGACTGGTTCAATCAAGCGGGACTGACGCTCTGACTAAGGTCGGCGTTCAGCTCTTCGCTTCTTCGACGATAAGCCAAGGCGAAATTTCAAGAATTTCTCTTTGGAAAGAATCGGGCGCGACTCCCGGTTTCCAAATCGGGCAAGACACATTTATCGCCGGAGCGGCGTCCAGCTCTCCAATGGCTGACGGGACTTTAATTGTCCTCACCCCGACGACGCCGGTTTCAATCGGTTCGACTCCGTCTGAATTTTTCATAGTCGCTTCAACGACGGCGGTAAGCGGGATTACGAACGGTCATGGATTTGATCTTAGAATGCAAAATAATTTTGCCAGCACGACCGCTGGAGGAATAGGTTCGGCTTTTAACTCGGGAAGGAAAATAACCTTAAATCAGTCGGCGCCGCTCAAGATAAGCGAAGTGAAAGCCGGCGCGACGGGCAATGCCGCCGATGAATTCGTCGAGCTTTACAATACGGGAGAGACGGACATCAATCTTGCCGACTTGCCTCTCAATCTTCACACTTTTTATTCATCGCCCAACGGCAGTTCCACTCCCGTAGCCCTTACTTATTACAAAAGAATCATACCGGGTCACGGCTTTTTCTTGATTGGAAATCCGATAGGTTATAGCGGGACAACCCCGCTTGATGCCGTTTTCGCGACCAGCACTTTTAGCGTTTTAAATTCCAACAGTGGAGTGTCAATCGCCACGAGCTCGGGAATCGCGGCGACGAGCACCGCCATAGACAGAATCGCTTGGGGCGCTCAAGCGTTGACGAACGGAGAAGGCCCGTCCCTGCCGCCGGATTTACCGAACGATAAGAGCTATGAGAGAAAAGCCACTACCACTTCAACCGATATTTCGATGGCTCCAGGCGGAATGGACGCTACCAAAGGCAACGGAACTGATAATAATGACAACAGGTTGGACAACGACGGCAATTCTATTGACGCCGGAGACTTTGTCCAGCAAAGCGGCGCGGGAATAAATCCACAAAATTCCAACAGTCCGGTGGAATTTCCTTTCGGAGGAGGAGGGATGCCCGACACATCATCGCCTCAAGTTATGGGTTCTTATCCTTCAAACGGAATGACCGGCGTGCCGATTGATTTCACTTTCATCGGTTTCGGTTTTAACAAGCCGATGAGCACAAGCACGATAAACACCACAAATGTAAGCTTAACTACTGCGGCAAGCGGAGCTACGAATCTTTGTTCAAATGTCACTTACAATCCTTTTCCAAGCAATTTTGAACCGCCGGCAAAATGTTCCATTTCAGGAAGTCTTACGCCCGGCGCCACTTATGTCTTCACGGTTGGGACGGGAGTTTTGGATATGTCCAACAACCCTCTTGATCAAAATTCATTCACGGTCGGCAATCAACCTTATGTGGCAACATTCACCGCAGGCGCGGCCGGTCAGACATTCGCGAACACTATGCCGCCTTCCGTAATAGGCGTGAGTCCTTTCCAAGGAAGTATGAATATTCCGACGAATTTGGCGAAAATATCCATTGAATTCAGCTCCGATATGAATGTAAGCACCTTAAACAACGCGAATATTACTTTGACCGCGGGCGCGACAAATGTGCCTCTTTCCAATTTTTCTTTCAGCACTTCGACGGGCAGAAATTTATTGTCGGCGACCGTGGCTAGTCTTCCTTTGTCTTCCAACACCGTCTATACGGTAAAGGTTAATACCAGTGTTCAAAACAGCAACAGAATTCCTCTCCCCGCGCAATATATGTCAACCTTCACAACGAGCTCCCAAGCCGACAATTCCGCGCCGGTAATCGTGGGGGTTTTGCCGACTGCCAACGCTACCATTACGGCGAACACCAATGATTTTGTGTTCACTTTCGACGATAACATTGACGCTTCCACCGCCACTTCCGGCGCCGTCACATTGGCGATAGCCGGAGGATCCAATCTTCCCGGAGCCGTAATGTACAGCCCAATTGCCAAAGAAGGCCACTTTATACCCAACAATGTCTTGCCTGTAGGTCAAAATCTTATCCTTACACTTAAAGGAGGATCGATAACGAATGTTTCGGGAATCGCTCTAGGGGCGGATGTCACGAAAAATTATACGGTTGAAGCGGCAAATTCCGATATCACTCCTCCATCAATTCTCTTCGCGAACGGCAATGAATTCAATCTTGCCATTACTTTCAGCGAGGCGGTAAATTCCACGGATGCCACCACCCTTGCCAATTATTCGCTGACTGTCGGCGGAATGGCGCAGACTTTAAGCTCGATGGCCGGAAACACTCTTACTTATGACGCGCAGACGAGGACGGTCAAATTGACGGGCGTTCATTTCACTCCTTCTTCTTCGTTCTCGGTCACCGCTCAAAACATAAAAGACATATCGGGCAATACGATGACTTCGAGTTCTTTTAACGGAACGATTTCTTCAGCGTCATCGCAAGGATTTGTCGGACCCGGAAGCTTCACTGGATCCACCTTCGGCGATCAAAAAGATTTCAGCTCCTCCGGAATAGGATTTATGCCTCCGGTGGAAATTCGTCCGTCCAGCAATTTCATAAACGCTTCCAGCACTTACAATTTCAATTTGCCTATCGCCAAACAAATAGACGCGGGCGGAACGATAGTCATCACTTTCCCGTCGACCGCCGACTTCAGCATTTGTTGCGCGGCGACCACGAGCTCAAACAATCCTTTCATGACTTCGCAAAATAGCGACATAAACGGACCTGGCGCCGGAATCATAGGCATAAAAACCATCACTGGGGACGCTATAGCCAAGACCATAACCTTGACTTTAGACACGGCGACAAGGTCGGAGCTTTTCAACGGTCTTACTGATACTCACGACTTCTTGAATTTCGCTCTCGCTGGCATAAAAAATCCCTCAATACCGAAAGGGATAGACACTTCCGGGTATAGCATTGACATAAAATCCAAGAAAGCCGACGGGACTCTTCTCGAATCATTCTCGGCCAACCCCATCTATATCGGAGGAGGTTCTTCCGGAGGCGGCGCCACAACGACTATTACCGGAAAGGCGACGGGAAACGGCGGCAACTTGGCAAATATGAAAATTCATATGATGTCTCAGCAGACGGGTCTTCTTGACGCGACTACGGACAATACCGGGATCTACCAATTCACCAATATTCCCGTGGGAAGCCAAATGCTCAGCAATAACTTCGGAGGAGGAAATCAATTCTTCTTGTTCACGGATCCGATCATCAGCGGAATCAACGATTCAAACGGCGCCACTACCACGGCATTCTTCGGCGACAGTATGCCGACTCCGATTCAGGCGACCTCCACAAGCGTAATAACGAGAAACTTCGCCTTAACCGCTACTTCTTCGGCCATCAATTTCAATGTCAAAGTGACCGCTTCAAGCGGAACTTTCGGCGCAGCCGAGCAAGTTGACATATTCGCCGGCGGACCGGGGAAATTCGTCACAAGAACAGTTACTCCCGGGAGCGGATCATTGACTAATTCGATCTTAACGACTATACCCATACCTCAGGTGAACGGCCATTGGGGACTTGGAATAGGTCCCGCTATGCCGAAAGGCGCGGGAGATATGATGATGACTTCTATGCCTCAAGTTTCTTGGTCCGTGCCGAAACCAATTGACGTTACGGTTTCCGGATGCCCCTCGGCTTGTATCGCGACTGTCAGCAATGTGGCCACCACTTCAAACGGATTCATCATATCCAAAGCGGATAAAACAATAGCCGGTTTGCTTCAGGATGCGAGCGGGAATTCCATTTCCGGCGCTATGGTGGCGGCTTATTCTCCTACTGGCGGAACGGGTAATCAAGCCCAAACCTCGGCTTCAGGGTCATTCTCCGTCGGAGTCACGCAAGGATCTTATGTGGTTAGCGCTTTCTCTCCAGGTGTGGGTCAATCAAGAGAAATAGATGTCGTCGTGGATTCATCGGGCAATGTTTTTGTCAACGGTTCGCCTACGGCTTCCACGGGAGCGAGCGGAGTCAATCCATTCATTGTCAAAATGACAAAGCCTGGTAATAAAATAACGGGTCGGGTGACGGACGGCGCGAATCCCGTTGGAGGCGCTTCAGTCTACGCTTACAGGACGGACGGTCCCGGACACGGAGACGCGATCACCGATTCTTCAACCGGAAATTACACGATTTACGCGGATAACGGCTCGTGGAAGGTCGGCGCTTTCGTGCCCGGATTTGGACCGATGACTGAGCAGACTGTTACGGTGGCAGGCGCGGACAAAACCGGCATAGACTTCGCTCCGGTTTCAGGGACGACTTTTTCCGTCCTTTCCGGGACGATATACGAAGACCTTAACAACGATAATATTTACGCGACCGGCACCGAAGCCATCTCCGGAGCGATAATTCGAGTTTCGGGAAGCGGCGGGACGAATGAAGGCGTGTCCGGAAACGATGGTTCGTTCTCCATCAGGGTGCCTTCCGGAAACGGCTACAGCATTGCTGATATTTTCCATCCTTCCTACGGCAGAATAGCGCCCCTAAACAGCGCAGGAAACGCCATCGGAACTTTGAACCTTACGGCTTCAACCACCCAATACATAAGAGTTCCGGTCAGAAGAACGGTGACCGTGAACTTTAAAGATTCCAACGGAAACCTCCTTATCGTGCCGAAAGCATCCATTGACCTCTTCGATACGGTGAGACAGTCCGGCGTTCATGCGGAAATCACCAACGCTTCATCAACCACGATGCTTGTGCCGGACAAAGCCAGCAGCACGATCCGTGCTTTCATACAAGGAGTGCCGGCATCGAACATTTCCATCGCCGCGGTTGACGGCAACACTTTGATTTTAAACGGAGTCCTTGAGGTCAATGGAAATGAAGGGGTAAACATAACGGTCAACACCGCGGCCAAGCCGATGGTGACCGTTTCAGGAACCGTTTATAAGACGGCGGCGACGGGAGGAAATGAATTGGCCGACGCTTGGATTGAATTTATCGATAGCTCGAACGGGGTCCGTGTCGGCACGCAGGCCTCTTCCGCGGGAACTTACAGTTTGAGCTTGGCCAAGGGAACATACAATATTACGGCTATGAAACCCGGGTTTGTTGGAACGCCTTCTTCGGTCGCATTTAACGGCGATACAGTTCAGAACTTTGTCCTTAATCAATCAAACTTGATTATTTCCGGACAGGTGACGGCTGGAGGTTCGGTCGCCAAAGACGCCTTCGTGAGAGCGCAGAAAGCGGGCGGCGGGGAAGTCGTGGGGAAGACTGATACCAGCGGGAATTACAGTCTTAATGTGACAAGCGGCACTTGGAGAGTGTTTGCCACGGCGGAAGGGTACAGCCAAGCCGGCTACTCATCCAACCCCATCGAAATTACGACAGCTTCTCAGAACAATATCAACATCGCTTTGACCTCGGCGGTCTCTCTTCAGACCAAACTCGCCACATCAAACACCTTTACGGACACCTCGGCCGGAACATTCAACGACAGCACGGTCGGAGTGAATATTCAACTTGACTCGGGTACTCTTGGAACGGCGGGAAGCAGCGCTTATTTGACTGCGAGAGAAACCAGTAACATTCCCAATACGGCGAGCGTGAGTATCGTCGGCAACAAAGCCAAAGATATAAGCGCCTATTCGGGAGGCAGTCAAGTCAAGAATCTTCAATCCGGAAAGTCGGCCACTGTTGATTTGACTTACTCTAAGAGCGAATTGAATTCAAGCGGAATAACCACAACTGACGGGGTGAGCAAGCTTAATATGGTCTCATACAGCGACGACAAACAGGAATGGGAATCATTGCCGACCACGATCACTTACAAAGATTCAAGCAACGCGCCGATAGCTTCTCCGTCATCGGATTTGACCGGCGTGGCGACTGTAGTGTTCACGGCAGTCGGCACCCACTTCTCGCCATACGCCTTGTCTCAAGCGTCAGGCATCAATCCTCCGGATGTTCCGGTGGGAATCGATGCCGCTTCATCAGGCAGCAAACAGATTGCCGTCAATTGGAGCTCAGTTAGCGGCGCCACTGGCTACTATATTTACAGAGACACTTCTTCCACCGGTTCATTCCCTCTGTTGGCTGACGCGGGAAACACGACAAGCTACACGGATACGGGTTTAACTAATGGCACGACTTATTATTATAAAATTTCCGCTTATAAGAACACGGGGAGTCCAGAATCGGCCGCGTCCTCGCCGGTTAATGCCACTGCGTCCGGCGTCAGCGGAGGCGGCGGAACGAGCGGAGGCGGCTCGACTTCGGTCCAAACCTCTTCTTCCTCTTCCGCTCCGTCATCCTCTTCTTCTTCGGTTTCCTCAACCTCCGCTTCAGTCGTTCAAACCGCGAATTCCGCCTCAATCGTCGCCAATCCATCTTCTGTCGCTCGAACGGTCTCCCCCGCATTCAACAGAAATCTGTCGCGAGGAAGCCGTGGAGAAGATGTCAGAAATCTCCAAAAACTGCTGGCTCAAGACAAGACAATCTATCCCGAAGGTTTGGTAACGGGAGTGTTCGGACCGGCAACCGAGAAAGCGGTGAAGAAATTCCAAATCAAATACAACCTGCCGCCAGTCGGAGCGATCGGACCGTTAACCAGACAGATACTCCAGATCGTGGCAAACGCAAGCCCTTCAATCGCAGCCGAAACTTCATCTCAAAGCTCGTCAGTCTCCGTCCAATCCGCAAACTCTCTCTCTTCTTCGGGAACAGTGAGCAAGCACCTGCAAAAGGGAATGAAAGACAATCAAGTCTCAACATTGCAACAGTGGCTCTCCCAAGACAAAGACATCTATCCGGACGCTATCGTCAGCGGGTATTTCGGTCCTCTAACCGAAAAAGCCGTAGAGAAGTTCCAGGATAAATACGGCATCGTCAAATCGGGAGAAGAAGG
>JAGXAA010000017.1 GCA_018971765.1 Patescibacteria group bacterium | reverse complement strand
GTTATTTTAATAAAAAACAAGGGTTCTTTTTTCTTTGAGGATTCTTTGACTTTCCATCCTGAATTTTCTAACATGGTCGCTTTGAAAGCTTTGTCTAGAAAAATGTCTCAAATAAGTGGAAATAATAATTTATTGAAATACATCTCTCAAGAAGAGTTGACGAAGGAATTTAAGGATTTCGGTTTCAAAATTAAAAGAATTAAGGCGTATAGTAATTTAATGTCAAAGAGTTATAATAAAAAAAAAGCTAAATTAATAATAAAAAACTTTAAACATTGGCAATTAAGCTTATAGTTTATTTTAACAATGATAATATGAATACATTTCCACAAATTAGAATGAGAAGAAATAGACAAAGAAATATCCGTCGTCTCACAGAACAAGAATATCCAAGTCCGCAAAAATTTATTTGGCCAGTTTTTGTTATTGAAGGCGCAAAAATTATAAAACCGATTGAATCTTTGCCCGGTCAATTTTATTACAGTATTGATATGCTTGCGGAAGAAGTTAAAAAGGTATGTTATACAGCAGGAATAGGTGGTGTTATGATATTCGGAGTTATTGAAAACAGATTAAGAGATGATAAAGGCACATATTCGTTTAACAAAGAAGGATTAGCACAAAGAGCGATCAGAGAGTTAAGAAATAAAATTCCAAATCTGACTATTTTTGGCGACATAGGATTGACTGGGTATACAAAATCTGGGCATGCACAAATTATAAAAAATAATAAATTTGACAACGATGAAAGCCTAGAAATTATAAAGAAAGTTGCCATTTCCCATGCAAATGCGGGAGTAACAGGTGTTGCCCCAAGCGGGATGATTGACGGGCAGGTAAAAGAAATAAGAAATGAACTAGATAAACAAAGTTTTAATGATATTTTAATATTAAGTTATTCAACTAAATTTAACTCCAACATGTATAGGACTTTTCCGTTTGATATTTCAGCAGCAGAAAGGGGTGCGCTAGACAGAGGTGATTACTTAGAATCTTATAGAGTTTCTAAAGGTGCCGTTAGAGAATCTCTTCTTGATGAACAAGAGGGCGCAGATATGTTAATGGTAAAACCGGCGTTATTTTATTTGGATATGATACAAAAAATTGCGGAAAAAACAAATTTGCCACTGGTTGCATACAATGTAAGCGGTGAATATGCAATGATTAATGCCATGATTGAAAAAGGATATGCAGAAAAAAGCGGATTAGTAAAGGAGTCATTATGTTCAATATACAGAGCGGGTGCTGATATAATAATTAGTTATTGGGCAAATCAATACAATGATATTTTCAAAAAATTATAATAGGTTTTAAGACAGAAATTTTCACCCGAGGGAAATAACTATAAACTTACTTTGTATCCCTAAGAGCTAAACTGAATCTCAAGCCGTAAAACATCAGGAAGCCAAGTATCATAAAGATGAATTTGAATTCAATGAACGAGAAAAGTATCGTCGCGGCTATGGGAGCGATTATGTAAGCAAGGGGTCTAGTTGTTCTGAATACGCTTAAGATCGGCATCTGGGAAGCGCTTATTTGTTTGAAGAAATACGTCTCGCTCATTATTTCCACCATACTGGCTCCGATTCTCGTGATGAATAAGATAGCCATCCACAGGAAAAAATTTCCGTTAGATATGAATGATATTATTCCGGTCGAAATGGCCACAATAATAAGGCCTATGCTCATTATCTCCTTTTCTCCAAGCTTGTCATCGGCGATTTTGCCCAAAGGCAGCTCGGTAAGGACATAAGGCAAAAGCATCACGCTGAACAGTATTCCGATTTGTTTCCAGTCGAATAGTATATGATTGCGCAGGTAAAGAGGAGTGTAAATGACCATCCATGAGAAAAAGAATTGCATAAGAAAACTTATAATGAAAATGTTTTTGATATTTTTATTATTACTCCATATGTCTTTTATTGTCCTTATTAGCGGAGTCTTGTCGTAATCCTGACTCTTTAATTTTTTCAAATTATTTTTGGCTATGAAAAGGACAGGCAACAGAAGAACCGCGGCTGATATGTACACTTTCCAATAGTCGGCGTTAGTCAGTATCAGACTGGTGATGAGCGGAGAAACAATCCAAGCGCTATTCACGCTTGTCAAAAACAGGCCTCTTATTTTGCCGGTTTTATTGTCGGAAGACACGCTTTCCAAAAACAAATCTATTATAAAACCGATAATCGCGATCGAAATGAAACTGGTTATGAAAAAAAATATCAAGAGCGGGGGAGACTTTAGAAACGCCAAGGCCAAAATAGATCCCAATTCCAAAAGGGTAAAAGCGACGAACGCCCTATATCCGCCAAATTTTCGGAGGATGGAAGGAACGGTGAAAAAACTTAATATAGTGGCGATTGACCCGATACTGTAAATTATTCCCACGAATCGCTCGGTGGAAATCAAACTTAAAAAACTCGAGTTTATATAGACGGGCAGAGTCGCGTGAAGAGCGAAAAGAAAACCGAGAAGATATATGACGAAAGCGCCGGACGATTTTGTTTCCAATTGTTTTTCCATACCGCTATTTTAGCAGAAATATTGTTAATTTCATAAAGTCCGCAAAGTTGAAAATCCTTAAAGCAAAAACATAATCAAAAATCATTCTCTTATCTTCGACTTTATGACTTTAATGGACTTTCCTCTTAGCATCAGACTCCAATCAAGACCGGCATCACGATCGGATGCTTTGCGGTTTTTTGGAACAGGAATTTGCTTAACTGGTCCGTGACGATTCCTTTCAAAAAATCGAAATCTATAGGATTCATTCCGGCGGTCTCGTCCTCTATCGTTTTTTTTATTATCAATCTCGCGTCTCTCAAAAGCTCCTGAGATTCTCTCAAATAAATGAAGCCGCGCGAGATGATATCCGGAGATTTTTTCAATTTGCCGGTCGTGGTGTTGATTATCGCGACAATGACGAACATTCCGTCTTGAGCGAGCATTTGTCTGTCTCTGATGACGACTTCTTGCACATCGCCGATGGAAAAGCCGTCCACCATAACGAGTCCCGAAGGCGCTTTTTGTTCCAATTTCACCATTTCTGCGCCCTTATTTCGGATTTCCATTATTGAGCCGTTGTCGGGTATCGCGATGTTTTTCTTGGGCATTCCGAGGTTTTCGGCCAGCTCGCTGTGGAGACGGACCATATAATGATGTCCGTGAATCGGGATGAAAAACTTAGATTTGATCTTTCTGTGAAGCCACTCTATTTCTCCTCTGTTGCCGTGTCCGCTTGAGTGTATGTAAACATCCGATGTGCGGTAATGAATAATTTTCGCTCCTTGTCGCGAGAGGTTGTCTTTAAGTCTGGCGACTGTTTTTTCATTGCCCGGGACGATTGAAGATGAAAGAAGAACGGTGTCCCTTTCGTTTATCCTCAAAAACTTGTGGCTTTTTGTCGCCATTCTCATAAGAGCGGCGAATTCTTCTCCTTGGGCGCCCGTCGCCAAAACGACTATTCTGTCCGGCGGGATGCCGTCCGCGTCTTGAGATGAAATTATGGTGTCTTTTTTGACTTTAAGTATGCCGGCAAGAGTGGCTATTTCGATGTTAGTCTTCATACTTCTGCCTTCCACGACGATTTTCTTGCCGTACTTTTCGGCGATTTCTATGATTTTGACCATTCTTTCGAGTTGCGAAGCGAATGTGCCGATAATCAATCGCCCCTTTATGCTCTTGATTATTTCTTCCAAATTTTTGTGGACCAATTTTTCCGGCGTGGAAAATCCGGGGTTTTCAATATTAGTCGAATCGGACATCAGAAGAAGGACTTTTTCTTTTTCAAAAACTCCATACTCTTCCTCTTCCTCTTCCGTGGGTATGCCGTCAGTGTGATCGAGTTTGTAGTCGCCCGGCGTTACGATCGAACCGTAAGGGGTTTCTATTATCAGACCCATTGAATCCGGAATCGTGTGAGAGACGGAGAAGAAACGAATCGGCAACTCTCCGACTCTTATCGTCTCTTTCTTTTCAACGACTCTGATGTCCAAGTTCGGCAGGTGCGGGAATTCCGTTTGCCTTTTCCTTATCATAATCGCGGAAAGGTTTCTGGTGTAAATCGGCGGATTGCCGATCCTATCCATTATGTAGGGGATTCCGCCTATGTGGTCCAAATGCCCGTGGGTGATAATGACAGCTCTGATTTTATTTTTTCTTTCCTCAAGATATTTCGTGTTTGGCAAAATATAATCAATGCCCGGCGTGCTTTCTTCTTTGAAGACAAATCCAATATCCACGACAATAATGTCGTTTTTGAATTCGATTGCCGTCATATTTTTTCCTATTTCTTCCACTCCTCCAAGCGTGATTATTCTTACCGTGTCGTTGTCGAGAGGCGGAATGACGTCGTCTTCTTTCTTCTGGCCGAAAGGCGGAGATCTTCGCGGCGCGCTTCGGCGCGGCATCCGTCGGCCTCTTTCTCCAATCCCTCTTCTTAATACTGAATGCGGACGGCTATGAATTTGATTTGCCATTCTTGTGTTTCCCGAAGCCGTTTCGCGCCTAAATCCTGTCTGTCGAGCCGAATAATGAGTTCCCGCCGCCGTTCTAGGAACTGACCCGTCCCCGACTTTGTTCGCTGTTTGGCGCATTGAATTTTCTTTGTCCATGTGTGTCATTATTTTTTTTTATTTAATTTTTCTTTCGCAAGAGTATTTTAACCGTTCAACCTTTTTTAATTTTCAGATATCTTTTTGCTTATTTTATCGCCGGCGAATATCTTCCAAACTTTTTCGGTGTCTATAAACCATTCGCTCACGTTTAAGAACCTGTCAGCCGGCGTTATCACTTGGTCCGCGGAATAGCCTTTTACCTTTTCTGGAATTATATAAATAAAATCGGGAGAATACAAAAATACGGCGGGAAAATCTTTTGCGATTTCATCTTCAAATTGCTGATATTTTTTCATTTTCTCGCTTACGTCTTCGGTTTTGCGGGCATCTTCCAGCAATTTATCCGCTTTTGAATTGGCATAAAGTGCGATGTTGAGACCCGGATCTTTGCGTTGGGAAGAGTGCCAAAAAGCGAACAAATCGAGATCTCGTCCCACAATCTCTCCGAACAGAAGAGCGTCGTATTTTCTCGGCCTTATCACATTTTGATTCAAGTCTCCCGCTTCAAAAATCTTCACTTCGACTTTAGCTCCCAACTTCTCCCATTCTTCTTTCACGATTTCGGCGGCTTTTTTAAGTTCGGGAGTGTTTGACGTGGAAATTGAAAAGCGAAGCTGCTCCATTTCATTTTTCACTTTTTTTTCAAGGATTTTTTCTTTTTCATTCATCTTCCATCCGCTTTTTTGAAGCAGAGCCGAAGCCCGCTCGATTTTTCCCGCGCCGTCGTCCGTTTTGCCGTCTGGCGCGTTGTCGGCGTTATTCGCGGTTTCCATCAAGTCGGGCGGTATGGGCGAATCTATTTCTATCCCATAGCCGTTTAAAACTTCTTTGACTATTCTGTTTTTATCAATCGCTTCATTCAAGGCTTCCCTCACTTCTTTGTCGGCGAGGACGGGCGACTGGCTTTGATTGAAAAACACTCCGAATATTCTTGGAAGCGGCGCCCTGATTATCCTGAACCCTCTTTCTTTTTTCAACGCTTCCGCGTCTTGGGAAGAAATTGCGCTTATGCTTTCTATGTCGCGCCGGTTGAAAGCGTCTATCAATGATTTTTCGTTTTGATAGAAATTCACCAGAAGATTTTTTATGTGCGGCGCGCCGAAAACATATTTGTCAAAAGAAACGAGGGTGTAATATGTCGGTATCCCATAAGAGTCTTTCTTCAAGCTCTTGACTTTATAAGGTCCCGAGCCGATGGGTTCTATATTGAAAAGACTGAAAGAAAACTGATCATTGTCAAAATTAGCCCATATTTTCTTGGGTAGAATTCCCAGAGTGGTGTTTTCCAAAAAAGGGGAATAAGGCTGTTTTAAGACAAATTCGATTTCTCTGTCGTTTATTTTTTTCACGGCTACGCCATCCCAGTTGGCGCTTTTGGGACTTTTCATCGCCGGGTCCTGAGTTTTGTTTATCGTAAATTCGACGTCATCGGTCGTCACTTTTTCTCCATTGTGAAAATAAATATTGTCTTTCAGCTTGAAATGATAGATAAGGCCGTCTTTTGAAATATCGTAGCTTTCCGCGAGGTCGGGAACAAGGTTTCCTTTGGAATTTGATTTCATAAGCCCCGAATATATGAGCGAAGTCATATCTCTGTCGGCGTCATTCATTGCCAGTATCGGATTTATGAATCTGGGAGAGCCGATGACGCCTTCTTTCAATTGTCCGCCATAGGCGGGGAATTCAACCATAAAAGACTGATTCACTTTCCACAACAGAAGAAAACTTGAGACGGCGAAAATAGCCAGAAAAAAATAAAATATTATTTTTTCCGTTACGGAAAACGAAGAAATGATTTCCAGCGCGTTTTTTTTGCTCTTATTTAAAATTTTGCCTTTTCCTTCTTTCACGAATTTTTATCAGTTTTTATAATTTTTTCAAATCTTCAATTAAAATTCAAATTTGAATTCGTTCAAGATTTGTTCAAGATCGGATTATTTTACGCAATCGCAATATTACACAATGAATGCCAAGAAAGCGGATACTGCAAAAAGCGCGCCGACCGCTATGGTCAAGCGGAATAATGTCTTTTCAAATCCTCTTCTCGTATGGAAGCCGGAGCTGAAGCTGTCTCCTCCTCCGAACGCTCCGCCGACTCCCGCTCCCGTTTTCTGCAATAATATCAAGGCGATAAGAAGCGCGGAAAGCCCGATTTGTGCGTAAGGCAATATGCCGGACAGTATTTTCATTCAAAACAATATATCAGAAGTCCTTAAAAAAAGCAATTTAAAGAAAAAGGTTGCCCTCCAGACATATTCCGACGGTAATCGTGGCAGGCGGGCAGGTTTTAAGCGACAGGTTGCCGGGAAATAAAGGAGAATTAAGAAATTTTTGACATTGAAGATAATATTCATATACTAGATAGCACTTGATCATTCAGGTCGTTTATTAGTTTAATTTATTATTAAAAATTATATTTATGAAAAAACAAAATTCGAATTTATCAGAAAATGCGAATAAGATAATCCCTTTGGGAGACAGAGTGTTGTTGAAAGTTTCCGAAGACAAGAACGGATCAAAGACGGCTTCCGGCATTTTTATTCCCGACACGGTGGACAAAGAAAAGCCCGAGCAGGGCAAAGTGGTCGCGGTTGGAGAAGGAAAATACATTGACGGCAAACTTATCCCCATCAACGTCAAAGTGGGCGACACTGTTGTTTTTTCCAAATATGGTTATGATGAGATAAAGGTCAACGACGAGGAGTTTTTAATCGTTAAGGAGGATAATATTTTAGCAATAATTAAATAAACAGGTTATAGGTTTTAGGTAAGAAAGAAATATCAAAATAATTTCTTCTGAAAATCTTTCCCTAAGACCTAACACCTATAACCTAAAACCTGATATAAAAATATGAGCAAACAAATAATTTTCAACGAAGACGCGCGCAAGACCTTGAAGAGAGGAGTTGACGCCGTTTCCGACGCGGTAAAAATCACAATCGGTCCAAGAGGCAGGAATGTCGTCTTGGACAAGGGCTACGGCGCGCCGACCATCACGAACGACGGCGTCACTATCGCCAAAGACATTACTCTTAAGAATAAATTTGAAAATATGGGAGCGGAAATCGCCAAAGAAGTGGCGACGAAAACGAACGATGTCGCCGGAGACGGGACGACCACTTCCGTCATCTTGACGCAAGCGATTGTCGCCGAGGGGATGAAATACACGACGATGGGGGTGAGCGCGATGGGCGTGAAAGCAGGCATCGAGAGCGCGGCGGATGAAGTGGTATCCGCTCTCAAAGACATCGCCAAACCAATAAAAAGCAAAGACGAGATCAGGCAAGTCGCCACCATATCCGCGGAGTCCGAAGAAGTCGGAAAAATTATCGCCGACACTATAGACAAGGTTGGGAAAGACGGAGTAGTGACGGTTGAGGAGTCGCAATCGGTGGGGATTGATTCGGAAGTGACGATGGGACTTCAGTTTGATAAAGGATATGTTTCCCCTTATATGATAACGAACGCGGAGAGAATGGAAGCTGAATATAACGACCCTCTCATCTTGATTACCGACAAGAAAATTTCCACGATTAAAGAAATATTGCCGCTTTTGGAAAGTATGGCGCAGAGCGGGAAAAAGGAATTAGTCATTATCGCCGATGATGTCGACGGCGAGGCGCTGGCGACATTCGTGGTCAATAAGCTCCGAGGGGCCTTCAATGTCTTGGCGGTCAAAGCGCCCGGATACGGCGACAGGAAAAAGGAAATGCTGGCTGACATTGCCGTGACGGTCGGAGGGCAGGTAATTTCCGAGGAGGTTGGCATCAAGTTGGATAAAGCGACCATCTCAATGCTAGGGAGAGCGAACAAAATCATAGCGACCAAAGATAACACCACTGTGGTTGGCGGAAAAGGCAAAAAGTCGGAAATTGAAGCGAGAATTTCTCAATTAAGAAAACAAAAAGAGGCGACCGATTCAAAATACGACGCGGAAAAACTGGACGAGAGAATAGCGAAGCTTGTCGGCGGCGTCGCGGTTATTCGTGTTGGAGCGGCGACGGAAACCGAGATGAAATATTTGAAATTGAAAGTCGAGGACGCGGTCAACGCCACGAAAGCGGCGATTGAAGAAGGCGTCGTGGCCGGCGGAGGAACGGCTTTCATCAAAGCCGGAGAGAAAGTCAGAGAGTGGATAAAAGCGGGAAAAATAAAAAGCAAAGAATTCGGGAGTAAAGAGTTTGAAGCCGGATTTAACATTGTTTTGAAAGCGATAGAAGCTCCGCTTCGCCAGATTGCCGTTAACGCCGGAAAAGACGACGGGGTCATTGTTGAAAACATAAGAAACAAAAGAGGCAACGGCGGATATGACGCGCTTAAAGATGAAATGGTCTCGGATATGCTCTCTGCGGGAATTATTGACCCAGTTAAGGTGACGAGAAGCGGACTGCAAAACGCCGCTTCCGCCGCCGCGATCTTGCTCACGACGGAAGTGGCGATTGCCGATGAACCGAAAGAAGATAAGAGTGGCGGCGCGATGCCCGGCGGTATGGGAGGCATGGGCGGGATGGATTATTAAGATTCACGAAATAATTTACAGCAAAAAATCACAACTAGGTTGTGATTTTTTGCTGTGAACAATTACTTATGTTATGGTAATACCATCCTTTTGTAAGTGAATAGGATTTTGTAATTAAAAGTTAGATAGCAATTTATATGAATAAACAAAAAGGATCTATAACTCCTCTGCTGGTCGCGGTATTGGCTTTATTAGCAATTGGAAGTGGTTATGTTTATTATCATCTTATTAGGATGAGAGCATCAAGTCCCTCACTGGTCACGGAAAATAATTTGATTGGGGGCAGTAAAGACGCTCATGGTTGCATTGGTCCCGCTGGTTATTCTTGGTGCGCTATAAAAAATAAGTGCTTGCGAGTATGGGAAGAAAGGTGCGAAGCGGGTTCTCAGGCGGCAGCGACAACATCTATCGAATCGAGCGTAATTAATTCTAAAAGTGATGATAAAAATGCGATGTCTGATTGGAAGACTTTTACCAAATATGGTTTTGAGTTTAGGTATCCGTCCGAATGGATAGTAAAAGACTTTGAGGGGATGATGAGATATGGCTTTATTCTCAGTGACGATACCTTGCTTTTTACGCCGCGTAGAATAAGTCCAAAAGATTCAATCAGAATAAATTTTTCCTTGATGGATAACACGGCAAATAACTATACCTTAGATAAGCTTGCCGGTTGCATTAATTCGGACACCCAAATTATTTTAGAATGCAAAGATATAAATATAAATGGAGTTTCTTACAAAAAGGTAATAGCAAAACATTCAAGCTCTGAAGTGGGGGGACTACCGATTAATCTCGATAAAAAATCGATCAAAGTTGTTACTGTCTTTGATAATAAATCTTTATTGGTAGAAGCAACACTAAATGATAAAGACCCGCTAGACGAAAAAGTCATTTTGGCCAAGTTTGATTCAATACTGCCAACTTTCAGATTCACAAAATAGACGGCTTTATGAAAAATCAAAACTCTGAAATTTCAAACAAGGACAATTTGAGCGAATTGATTGATACCCTCAATAAGGTAATCTGCGATGTGAATTTATTGATGGAAAAAGTGAAAAATCTGGAGGAATTCAAAAACTTCGCGGATAAGGAAATTTTTCAAGTCCGCGCTGATGATGTGGATTTGAAAGCCGACGATGTTGAAATGGAAAAGACTCTTGCCACAATAAGCAAAGAAGTCAAAGATTTGGAGCGCGGGGCGAGAAAGTTGGAGGAGCGAGTCAATAAGATTGAAGAAAAGACCAAAAGTTTGTAAATCGCGATTTAACAGCATCGCAATTCAAAGTTGCGGAGCTTAATTTTTTGAAATGTGTTATAATGTTAAGCGCTTACCAACTAAGGCAATCAAAAAATATGAACACATTATATGTAATTATGGGTATCGCGGTTTTGTTTTTTCTTTGGGCGGTTGTCATTTACAATGGTTTTATCAGATTGATAAACAGGGCGAAAGAGGCATGGGCGGATATCGATGTTCAACTCAAGAGGAGGTATGACCTCATTCCTAATTTGGTGGAGACTGTGAAAGGTTATGCCTCTCACGAAAAGACCGCTTTTGAAAATGTGACGAAGGCGCGAGCGATGGCCTTAGGCGCGCAAAACATAGAGGAAAAGGGAAAGGCCGAAAATGTCTTGAGCGGAGCTTTGAAATCAATTTTCGCCATTGCCGAGGCTTACCCCGAGCTCAAAGCGAATGAGAATTTTTTGGAGCTTCAACGCGAATTGTCCGATACGGAAAATAAAATCCAAGCGGCGAGAAGATTTTACAACGGCAATGTCCGCGATTTGAATATCAGCATCGAATCTTTCCCGAAAAACATAATCGCCGACATGTTCAAATTCTCCAAAATGGAATTCTTCCAGCTCGAAGAAGGGGAGGCGAGAGAACCGGTGAAGGTCAAATTCTAGATATTCTAATTGTTCTTATCACTCCGTTTGTTGCAATCGTTTTAATCCTCAATTCTTCGTCGGCTTGCCGCGGGGTTCTTGGTTGTAAATAAAAATATGAAAAATAAATTTGGCTATACCGCTTTGTTTTTAAATGGTTATATTTTTTTTGATTTTTTTATTTCTTCTTTTTAACCAAGGTTCGTATTTTATTAAGACGAGAATATTTATTGAATTATTTTATTATCCTATTTTTTTATATCACAAACAATTTGATTCATTTTACGCTTTCATCTTTTATTTTGTAATAATAATGTTAATTGCATGCATCCTTAATTTCTTTTCTGTTATTAGAAAAGAATCGCTTATATTAGCAGTATTAAATGTATTTCTTACGGTGTTTAATATCTTCCCCCTTGTATTTCTTTGGTTTGTGTCAAATATTCGTATGTTTTGATTTTTATATGACCACTTTATACACTCGACAAACTAAAATATTTCAAAAGCTAAATTTTTGATGAATTTGACATAATCTAACCAAGGTATACACTAGAGTTATTATGAACACGACGGTTATAAACATAAAAACGGATAAAAATTTGAAAAAAGACGCTCAAAAATTGGCCAAAAATTTCGGTTTACCATTAAGCACTGTCGTTAATACCTACCTTCGGGAATTTGTGCGCGAAAAGAGAATAGTTTTTTCCGAGCCACCAGTTCCTAATGCTAAAACAAGAAAAATTTTAGATCAAGCGCTAAAAGACATAAAACAAGGAAAAAATCTTGTTGGACCGTTTGAGACGGCGGAAGAAATGATGAAAAGTCTGAGAGAATAAAAAAATGAGACAGGAATATCACAAAAATTTTCGCAAACATTTTGAAAAACTGTCTCAAAAAATTCAAGATAAATTTGAAGAGCGTTTCAATTTATTTTTAAATGATCAATTTCACTCTATCCTTAATAATCATTCTTTGAGTGGAGAATATGAAGGATGCAGAAGCATAAATATCACTGGCAACATCCGAGCTATTTTTTACGTAAGAGAGAATGGTGATATTGTTTTTATCAATATAGGTTCGCACTCGGAATTATACGAATAAAATAATGACCACTTTATACACCCAACAATCTAAAAATATCAGAAAAACTTGGCTTTTGATGAGCTTGTTTTTGATTGTCGTCGTAGGCATCGGTTGGGTATTTTCGCAGGTTTACGGCAATTCGTCTTTCGTGGTTATCGCCGTGGTCTTCAGCTTGTTCATGAACTTTTTCAGCTATTGGTATTCGGACAAAATCGTTTTGGCGATGTCCGGCGCTAGGCCGATAAGGAGGGAGGAAAATCCGGAGCTTTATAGAATCGTAGAAAATCTTTGCATTACCGCAGGTCTCAAGATGCCGAAAATTCATATGATAGACGATGAGTCGCCGAACGCGTTTGCGACAGGAAGAAATGAGAACCGCGCGGCTGTCGCAGTGACATCGGGACTTCTGCGGATTTTAAATAAGAACGAACTAGAGGGCGTCATCGCTCACGAGCTTTCGCACATTGGAAATAAAGACATTCTTGTTTCAACCATTGTCGTTGTGCTTGTCGGCTTCGTGGCGCTCCTTTCGGATTTCTTTTTGAGAGCGCAGTTTTTCAGAGGCAGGAGAGATGATAGGGAGGGCGGAGGGCAGGTACTGATGCTTATAGGAATAATTTTAGCCATCCTCACTCCCATTATCGCCACTCTTATCCAATTGGCTATTTCCCGCAAAAGGGAATTTCTAGCCGATGCTTCCGGCGCGCTCTTGACTCGCTATCCGGAAGGTTTGGCTTCGGCTTTGGAGAAAATTTCCGGGTACCCCATTCCGCTCAAAAGAATAAACAAAGCGACCGCGCATCTTTACATATCATCTCCGCTTAAAGGGAGTCAGTCCGCCGACTGGCTGGCCAAACTCTTTATGACTCACCCTCCGGCGGAAGAGAGAATAAAAATTTTACGCGATATGGATATTTAGAAAATTTGCGATATAATGAATTTGGGTAAAAAAGAACTTTTAATTTTATTAAAAATAACATCAACACAAAGAAAGGGGGCGGCCGTGAAAGCAATTGAAATTACGGACATTCAAAAGTTGCGAAAAATTTTATTGGGAATTTCGATTGATTTCTTTAACATAAACAAGCTGTCGGAATCAGTTATTTCCGACAATAATAACGATTGCGGCGGCTTATCATTGATGGAAAAAGATGCTTTGATAAAAAAAGCCTGCAGTGTCGTTTCCGCCGCGATCCGCGCCTTAAAATCAGTCTCTGAAATTTTGTTATCTTCGGATATCGGAGAAGAAAAAAGCAATTTGGCGAAAGACATCAGAAGTCTTGCGTACGAGATGAAGATTTTTTTAATGGTTCGCTCTCATATTCTTAATCTCGCTTCAAGCGATAGTGTTGCTTGCCAATGCGACAATCATAAAAATATCAAAACTCTAACTGATATTTTTATGAACACGATCTAAAATAAATTTTAGAGAAAAAGCCGTTAATTTTTATCCAACAAAATAACGGCTTTTTAAATTCGGATCTTTATTTTTTCATGTTTTTTCTGCTATAATGCGAAATCATTATCATTGGAGGGTTCGCATAGTGGTCGAGTGCGCTCGCTTGGAAAGCGAGTATGCCGAAAGGCATCATGAGTTCGAATCTCATACCCTCCGCAATTTATCCAAATCCCGATTTTGGGAGGAGGTTGCCTCGGCGCTACGCGCCTCGGCAGGCGCGCGAAGCGCGCCAAAGGTTGATTCTGCAAGGATTCGCCACGCTCCGCGTGGCTCAAAAAAGACGGTTCGATCCTTAATTTGAAAGTTCGAACCGACTTTTTTGAATTCCCGAAAAATCTTTTCGGGAATTCCCTCGTTTGCCAATTCCATATTGTTTATACTGGATTTTATGAATCTATCAGCAAGTTCGAACCGATTATGAGATTTTTT
>JAGXAA010000075.1 GCA_018971765.1 Patescibacteria group bacterium | reverse complement strand
AGTATTGACGGGGGCAGGGTTATTTACGCCGTAGACACTCGCAAGATCGTTTCTTTGCGCTTTCCGACATTTTGGTTTGAACCAACCCCGCAAGGGAAATTTATGTTGCAAGTGGCGTTCGGGCAATCCAAATATTACAGCGATAACCTCGTTGAGAATATCAATCGCGGTATCCGCCAAAAAATCCGCCGTGGTGAATGGCTGACCAAAGCGCCCTTTGGCTATGTGAACAACCCGAAAACTCGCACTATTGAACCGCACCCGACAAAATCAAAAATTGTGGCGCGAGCGTTTGAGGAATTCGCCAAAGGAACGCATACACTCAAATCTCTTTCGGAGTCTTTGGCGGAACTCGGTATTGAAACTCGACACCGAACGCCACTTGCCAAAGCGTCCGTCCACCGGATGCTCACTAATCGCGCATATCTCGGCTTTGTGGCGCACAAAGGCGAATATTTTGACGGACGCTTTGAGCCAATTCTTTCCCTCGTCCAAAATCTTGAAACGGAACAAAGCGAAGTTTCCGCAAAACTGGATAAACTCGTTTCCTCGTATATTGACGGCGATGTGCCGAAAGAAAGTTATCTCGCTAAAAAAGAAGAATTGATGATGCGGAAACTCGCTTTGACCAACCAAAAAGAAAATTTTGGACGAACGGGAAAGAATTGGATTGAACCCTTGCGGAGTTGGATTTTAGATATACAGAAAGCCAAAAAATTGTCGCAAAGCGACAATTTTGAGGACATTAAGGCATTTGTCCAGAAAGTTGGAACGAACCATCAACTTTTGGACAAATCCGCTTCCTTTTCGTTTTCTGCGCCGTGGGATTTTTTGGCTCAATTCCTTGCGAGCCGCGCCTCTCGGCGCGGCGAGCATTCGGTCTTATCCCCAGCGAAAAAGTTGAAAAGTTTTGAATTGTGGACCTACGGGGAATTGAACCCCGGCCTCATCCATGCCATGGACGCGTTCTACCGCTGAACTATAGGCCCGAATAAAAAACAGTATATATGAAATAGGACTTTTTTCAATGACTCCGCGGTGTGCGATAATATCGGTATGGAAAAATTAACCGCAATTTTCATCTCGGCTTTCGTGTTGAATTGGATTTGGGAAAATCTCCATTCCCGTCTTTATCTTAATTATCGCGGAAGAGAAATCACTCAAAGGACATTGATCCGCGCCTCTTTTGTCGATGCGACTTTCATAACGGCCGTTTCCGTGATTTTCATTGAGATTCCTTATTTTAAATTAAGACTCTGGTATTCTTTGTTCATCGGCTTTTTTGCCGCAACTTCATTGGAAATTTACGCTCTTAAAACAGGCCGTTGGAAATACAATGGATTTATGCCGATTATTCCCATCATAAAAACGGGGCTGACCCCGACTATTCAGCTGGGATTGCTTTCTTATCTCATATATTCAATCGCCCGATAATCTAACGATAAAGATCGGCAGTTTTGTCAATCATCTTCGCCAAACTGAATTCAGTGTCGATTTTTTCTTTCAGCAGAGAGGAAAAGTCTTCTTTCTTCTCCGTATGACCAATCAAATAAGCGATCGCATCGCTGATCTCTTTCGGTTTCCTTGGTTGGAGAAGTATTCCGGATTTCATGTCGTTTATTATTTCGGAAATCCCGCCGACATTGCTCGCGATAATCGGGACTTCGGCTTTTCCGGCTTCCAGTATCGCGTAGGGCAAGGCCTCCGTTATGGAAGTGAGCGTGAAAATATCGAAGGCCTTGAGATAAGAGGAGGCATTTTCCACATTTCCGATCAGAAAGACGGAATTCTCAAGTTCGTATTTCTTGATGGTTTCTTCCAAATTTTTCCGCTCCTCGCCTTCGCCCATTATTATGAAAATCAGGTTCGGGTGTTTTTTAACGGCTTCAATCGCGTATGTCAAGCCCTTGTTTTTGTGCAATTCGGAAATCGTGCCGGCCCAAACCGTATTTTCTTTGATCCTGTTTGCAAACGATTCTGATTTTGGCAAGATTTTTTTCTCAATCTCTTGGCGGGCTTTTTCTTTTTCCATAAATTCAATTTCTCCGATCCCATTATGAATGATAATTATTTTTTTCTTCATCAGGCCCGCGCTTTTGAATTGTTCTTTGGCTTTTTCCGATACGGCTATGGTCAAATGGGAAAGGGCGACAGTGATAAAATACAAAATAGTTATGGCGATTTTTTGCGTAAAATTTCTGTCTTCATTGTAGGCCCAGCCGTGAGCCGTGAATATTATTTTTTTCACTCCGGCAATCCTTCCCGCCAACCCGCCGATTCCGCCCATCTTTGAGCTGTTAAGGTGAATGATATCAGGCTTTTCCGCTCTGAAAATTTTCAGCAATTCAAAAAAAGAATAAAAGTCTTTTACGATGCCGACATCTCTTTGAAGCGCGCTTACGGAAATTACCCTTACATTTGTCGCTTCCAGCTTTTCTTTCAGTTTGCCGTCGCCGCCGAGAACGACGGCGACTTCGTATTTCTCGCGCGAAATACCTGTCGTCAAATCATAGACATACCTCTGCGCTCCGCCCCAATTGGACTTGGTGATGCAGTAAAGTATTTTCTTTTTTATTTCAGTTTTCACTTTGTCAAGTATATACTTTGAATTACGAAACTCTCCCATGCTATCATTTCAAGAGTCGCGGCTCTTCAGGAGAAGAACCTCGACTTCTGACATGACTCCTCAAGTATACAAATTTCTGAAGGATAAAGTCCAGTTCATCTGTGAAAAACTCAAATTGTCCAAAT
>JAGXAA010000016.1 GCA_018971765.1 Patescibacteria group bacterium | reverse complement strand
AGGGGCAAATCCCTTTGAAAAACGGATCAAGTTCAAACTATGAAATAACAACCATAAACGCAAGACATCAATACAAGAACGGCAAGCATACGTATGTCGGAATGATAGATCTTCCCACCCCATGTCACTCGGTAAGCGTGACTGCGGTACCGTCAGATGCGACGAATCATTACACGCTTCAATTTACCACAAAGACGACGGATGGAGTTTGCGCTCAAGTCATTACTCCTCGTCCTTTCAGAGTTGAGTTTGCCGCGCCGAAGAATATAACGGTTGGCGCAACCTTGGATGGCAAGCCCGTGAATCTCAATATCCTTGAAGTCAAAGAAGGCGACAATATCGACAAAGTTCAATTTAACGATAAGGGCTAATTTTTTCAGCTAATTCTTATGCCCAGCAAGGATGCTTTAATAATCAAGTCTACGGGAGAAAAAGAGCCGTTTGACGTCAGGAAATTAAAAGCGTCGCTTGAGAGGACTGGGGCGTCCGAAAAGAGTGTCGGTCTGATAGCCGAGCATATACAAAAAGAAGTGAGAGACGGCATGAGCACGGGAGAAATTTACGCTCATGCCTTTTCTCTTTTGCGCCGATATGAAAAGCCTGTCGCTCTCAAGTATTCCGTGAGAAGAGCGGTGATGGAATTGGGGCCGTCGGGCTTTCCGTTTGAGAAATTTGTCGCCGAGCTTTTCAAAGCCAGGGGTTTTAAAGCGGAGACCAATCTTATGGCGAAAGGGCATTGCGCGGAGCACGAGATTGATGTAATTGCTTGGAACGATTTGAAGCTCGTAATCGCTGAAGCAAAATTTCACAATGACAGCGGGCTCAAGTCGGATCTCAAAGTGGCGCTTTACGTCAAGGCGCGCTTTGACGATTTGAAAGAAACGGTTTTCAATATGGGCGGTAAAAAAAGAAAATACGATGAAGCCGATCTGATTACCAACACAAAATTCACGTCATCCGCCATTGAATACGCCAAATGCAGCGGTCTTTCTCTAATCGGCTGGAATTATCCAAGCGCTGGCAATCTCCACAATATGATTGAAGATTTCAATTTGCACCCGATTACCGCCCTCACCGCTTTGAGCGGTTCAGAAAAGCGAGATTTGCTCTCGCGAGGAATCGTCCTAAGTAAGCAACTATCCGACAGAAATATTCTTAAAAATGCCGGAATTAAAGACGCCAAGATTGACGCGATATCGGAGGAGATAAAAGAACTTTATCAGACGACTTGAATTTGTTTTTCACTCGCGGTTTTTCTGTTTTAAAAAAAGAGCCTATGTGATAACTTTGAATTACGAAACGGAAAAATTTACGGTCTGGTTGAGCAAAAACACCTTAAAAGACAAAGAGGTTTTGCGACCCGAGGACTTAAATTTTTGCGTTTCGTAATTCACGGTGATAACATAGTTTAATGTCTCAATATTACAATTCTAAAAGAACGAGGAACCTTTTCAGTCCTGATTCGGCGGAGCCGTTTAAATTGAGCCGTTCCAAAATCGACCTCTTTATCGAATGTCCGAGGTGCTTTTATCTTGACAGGCGGCTTGGGGTGGGGCGACCGCCCGGGTTTCCTTTTACTTTAAACAGCGCGGTGGATTTTCTCTTGAAGAAAGAATTTGACATTCACAGGAAACATAAGACAGCTCATCCGCTTATGGATAAATATGGCATAGACGCCGTCCCGCTTCAGCATCACGACATGGAAATGTGGAGAGACAATTTTGTCGGGGTTCAGTATTTTCACAAACCGAGCAATTTTATCGTCACTGGCGCGATTGACGATTTGTGGGTGAATAAGAAAGGCGAGCTTATAATCGTTGATTACAAGGCGACGAGTAAAGACGAAGAAGTCAATCTTGACGCCGAGTGGCAGGAGGGATACAAGCGCCAGATGGAAGTCTATCAGTGGCTTTTCAGGCAAAACGGATTCACTGTTTCGCCGACTGGATATTTTGTCTACGCCAACGGAAGGAAAGACAAAGAAGCTTTTGACGGAAAACTTGAATTTGAAGTGAGTGTCATACCTTACAAAGGAAAGACTGATTGGGTTGAGGATACTCTCATTGACGCGAGAAAAACTTTGACGAGCAATTCAATTCCGAAAATAGGGGACGATTGCGATTATTGTCCTTACCGAAATTCGGCTGGGGAAGCGCTGGCGAAAATGGCGAAGGACGCGAAAGCGGATTTAAAAAAGGAGCCGACATTGTTTGGCTGATTGAATTTTATGAATAATAATAACGAAATTTTGATTTCACGTCTGAAAGGAAAAGGATTATTGCATTTGAAAGAATTGGAAGACGCTTTTCGGACGATTGACCGCGCTGATTTTGTTCCCGAAGATTACAGAGTGGAATCTTATGAAGATTATCCGCTTCCCATCGGTTTCGGACAGACGATTTCCCAGCCGACGACGGTGGCTTTTATGCTTGAGCTTTTAGATTTGAAAAATGGAGACAAGACGCTTGATGTCGGTTCAGGTTCCGGATGGACGACCGCCTTAGTGGCTGAAATGATAAAACCGCGCGGCAAGGTTTGGGGATTGGAAATCATACCGGAGCTGGTGGAATTGGGCAGGAAAAATCTTGCCAAATTTAAACTCCCAAACGCGGAAATTTTTCAGGCTGGCGAAAAACTTGGATTCCCGGACCGCGCGCCTTACGATAAAATTCTTGTTTCCGCCGAAGCTGAAGAATTGCCCAAGGATCTTTTAGAGCAACTCAAAATCGGCGGAATTATCGTGATTCCGATAAAAAACACGTTGTATAAGATTGAGAAACTCACAGGAGGGAAGACAAAAGAAACAATTTTTCCCGGATTTGTTTTTGTTCCGCTGATGAGCTAGTCTTAATCGTTTTGCGAAGCGCGAACCAAAAAGCTAAAAGCTTTTATTCGTAACGCAACGCCTGAATCGGATTCAACGCCGCGGCTCGGCGCGCGGGATAGTATCCGAAAATTATTCCTATCGCCGCCGAAACGCCGAAAGCGAGAATAACCGATGAAATTGAAACGGTTGTCGCTATTCCGACAAAGTTTGAAACCGCTATGGAAACAATCCAGCCGAGAAAGACTCCGACAATGCCCCCGATGAAAGTGAGCATCACCGCCTCCGCGAGAAATTGCATACTGATGTCTTTTTTCTTGGCGCCGATAGCTTTGCGGAGGCCGATCTCGCGCGTTCTTTCCGTAACTGTCGTAAGCATCATATTCATAATTCCAATGCCTCCGACAATAAGAGAGATGCCTGCGACCGCGGCTAGAAAAATGGTGAATGTATTCGTCACTTGCGTGAGCGCCCCCAAAATATCAGCCTGCGAGACGATGGAAAAATCGGGGTTCTGCGGATCGATGCGGTGTTTTGCGGCAAGCGCGAATATCGCTTCGTTCTGAACTTGCGGCATCAAATCTTTGGACTCCACGCCGATTGCTATGGTTGAAAGAAAATCGCTCCCCGCAAGTATTTTTTGCATCGTGGTGAGAGGGACGAAAACAGTGTCGTCAGGATTAAAAAATCCTCCGCTTCCTTTCGTCTGAAGTACGCCGATGACTTTGAAATTAATTTTGCTGATGCGGATAGTTTTGCCTACAGGATCAGAATCGGCAAAGAGATCTTTCGCGACCGTGGGCCCCAAGACCGCCACTCGGCCTATTCCGCGGAGTTGATTCTCCGCGATGAATGATCCTTGGTCGACGGAAACGTTTCGAACCTGCGAGTATTCCGGAGTCGCTCCGATAATGGTTGAATTGGTGTTATTGCCGCCAGTGGAGGTAATCTGAAAACGGCGTTGCAATTCGGGTGAAACATAAGCTACGCCGGAAATTTGCCTGACAACATCAATATCCTCGTTTTTGAGCGTTTGGGCCGAACCGCGGCCGGAAGAAACAATTCCTCGGCCGGGCTGAACGACCCCGGGAATCACGGTGAGAAGATTTGAACCAAGCCCTTGAATGCTCGATTGTATTTGTCCGGCGGCGCCTTGCCCGATCGAAACCATGGCGATAACCGAGCCGATGCCGATGACGATGCCGAGGATCGTAAGACTCGACCTCGCTTTATTTGCCGAAATGGCGATGTATGTTTCTTGGAATAAGTCTGAGATTATCATAATGCGTGATGGTTATTAATAATGCGGCGGCGGTGATTTACGCTATCGCTTACAATCTCGCCGTCTTTGACATGGATAACTCTTTGGGCATGCTCCGCGACATATGGTTCATGAGTTATAAGAACAATAGTGCGACCCTGCTCGGAATGGAGGCGCTGGAAAGTTCCCAGCACCGTTTCGCCGGTTTTGGTGTCAAGGTTGCCGGTCGGCTCATCGGCCAGAATCAATGTCGGATTATTCGAGAGCGCTCGGGCGATAGCGACTCTCTGCGTCATTCCGCCGGAGAGCTGATTGGAATGATGATTCCAAAATTTCTCCGGAAAAGCGGATGCGGTGAGAGCTTCCATTGCGCGCTTCTCGCGCTCTTTCTTTTTGATTCCGGCGTAGACGAGCGGCAGACTTACATTGCGAAGCACCGTCGCTCTCGGCAGAAGATTGAATGATTGAAACACGAAGCCGATTTTTTTCATGCGAATATCGGCAAGTTCATTGTCGGAAAGAGTGGAAACATCGCGTCCGTCCAGAAGATATTTGCCTGTTGTGGGAGTATCGAGACAACCCATAATGTGCATCAGAGTCGATTTGCCGGAACCTGACGGTCCCATAATCGCGACAAACTCGCCGTCATTTATTTTAAATGAAATTTTCTTAAGCGCCTGCGTTTCCACATCTCCGTTTTTATATGTTTTGGCGATATTTTGAAATTCAATCATATTATTTTAAAGCTACTTTGAATTACGAAACGGAAAATTTAAGTCCTCGGGTCGCAAAAACTCTTTGTCTTTCAAGGTGTTTTTGCTCAACCAGATTGTAAATTTTTCCGTTTCGTAATTCATAAAAATTTAGAAAATGTCAGCCATTAGTTATCAGCCGAAAGTTTTTTAATTCGCGCTTCAAATTTCGCATTTATCTTCCAAATCCTCCTCCGCCTCGACCACTTGGCGCTCCGAATAGGCTCGTTGGCGCGGAAGATGTCGTTTTTGCCTGGGTTGAGATTGTCCGCGCAACGATCTGATCGCCTTCATTCAATCCCGAAATTATTTCCGTGGAAGCATCGTTTGATATTCCGACTTCAACGGGCTGTCTTCGGGGAGCCGTCGGGGAAGCGATTCCTTGAGCGAACTGATCCGGGGCAAATTTTTGATCAAAAACTTCAACGTAATTATTGTTATTCTTTGATTTCACGGCGCTGTTCGGCACTGTAAGCGCATTCTGCTTGATTTGGGTGATAATCGCGGCGCTCACGCTCATCCCCGGCTTTACTCGATCATCTTTTGCGTCAAAGCTTATTTCCACATTGTAAGTAACCACGCCTTGAGAGACGGTTCCGACGAGATCGATCTGCGTCACTTTGCCGGTAATGCTGAGATCAGGAATCGCGTCAAAAGTAAGAGTCGCTTTTTGTCCATTTTTGATTTTCGCGGCGTCAATTTCATTCAGTGAAATATTGGCGACTTTTTGCTTGGTGATAAGGGTCGCCACGCTTGTCCCGCTGTTTACGGAATCGCTTTGCTTGACATTGATTTTGGCAATGACCCCGTCAAATTGCGCGCGAATAAAATAATCTGCGTAAGCATATTCTTTCTCTCGAACGGCAAGCTCTTGCGACTTTACGTCAAGCGGGTCGGCTCCGTTTTTAAGTTTATTCAAGGATTCTGCTTTTTGGGCGATGTCCCGCGCCGAACTTGTAATCGTATTCTTGGAACTTTCAATGCCGTTTTTTATGGAGAGAAGATTTGAAAGATGAGTGTTCACTTTGCTTGTCCACGAATTCAAATTATTTTGTACTGTCGCCGAGTCGTTTCTGGACTGCGAATTTTGCAACCCCCTGATGTAATCAACCGCGTTCTTGGAATCCTTGATCGCGTCAGCGATATTTTTTACGGTTGAATACGTGTCGTTAATCAAAGATTCGATGATTGCCGTTCCGCTTGTTCGCGTCATATTTTTATACTTGATCAAGTTGGCGTCGTATTTGTTTTTCGCCGCATAGTAAGTTGTCACCGCGTCGTTCCTGTAGCTTACGGCCGTGTCCCCGTATCCTCTGACGTTGGCGTCGTTTAAATAACCGGCCCCTGACTGGGAACTGTTCAATAAATCATTGAGACCTGTCATAACATCGGGAATGTCAAGAAAGGCGTTTGATACGGCATTAAAGCCGTCATCATACGACTTGGCAAGATCATCATTCGCTTTTGTATTTGACTGCTTCGCGTCCGCGAGCGCGTTTTCCGTCTGGAGAATCGAGGCGGCGTCAGCAGGCTGAGTCAATTTTTGAAGCGAAATTTTCGCGTCTTCCAGCGCGATTTCAGCGTCGCGGGCGTCTATTTTCGCGATAATGCCTCCCGCCTTCACTTCTTGGCCGTTCACAACCCCGATATAAGTCGCTTCCCCTGAGACTTTGCTTTTAATGTCGACTTGGCTTGAAGCGGCGACTTGTCCCGCGCCGGTTATGGAAGAAATAATGGCGCCCTTTTTGACAGTTGCCAACACATAGCGGGTCTCTCCGCTCGTGTCTGTGTAGTGTTTGTATTCCCAATATCCTAAACCGATGATTATAATGGAAAAAATTATTATCTTATTGCGCGTAAAGATTTTTTTCATAATATTTTATTTGTTCTTTGAATTGCGAAACTCTTTCTCGGCATGTCTTTTTTAGGGTACGGATTTTTTGAAGCTTAAAAAATCCTGAAGTTTTCGCGCCGTCGCGCTCAAAACCCCCTAAAAAAGACGCGCCTTCGACGAGTTTCGTAATTCATAAATAATATTTTTTATTTGTTTCTTGTGCCGGTTCCGATAAAATTTTCCGAATTTGGAATTATTCTCACAATCTTGGCTTCAATTCCGGCTTTATCGTTCGGAGAACCTATGGCTATGACAAAATCGCCGGCTTTAAGGTCTTCCGGCTTCACTGTTTCTCTGAATTTCTTGATGATCGTATCGTCCGTGATCGAAACCGCTTTTTCTATGCCGTCTTTGCTTTCAATCATCAATGTCGGCAGATCGATTTTGACTATTTTGCCTATCGCTCCGCTTGAATTCGTAAAATCCCCATCGCGGAAGAAACTTGTCATATGTTCTCCTCTTTCTCCGAAAGCGCGATGGTAATTATCGCCCCAGCGGTAGGAGAAACTCGCTTTGCGGTATCCGACGAACATTCCAGCTTGAAAAACAGCGAGAATGGCTATCGCGATCGCGATTCCGCAAATTATCCTCTTGAAATTTTTTGATTGAAAAAAGATTTTTGCGTTCATAAATGTTCAGGTTAATTTATAATTGTAATTCGGACGGATATTTTTAATTGCCAGCTTTGCGGAAACGAGAAAAGCGAAAACCGCCGCAAGGAAAATTGTTATGCTTGTTAAAGGCAGAGATTCGGCGAGCGATACGGAAAATTCTTTCCAAGAAGACAAGACATAGCCGCTATCGGACAAAAGAAACGAAAAATATTCATAAAATCCCGATTGATAAAATTCTCTTATGGCATATTGAAAAGATGAGACTATAGCCGCAAATGAGGCTATCGCCATCATCCCTCCAAATATCAACCTTATTCGGGCGGAGCGTCTTTGGGCAAGATAAATCCTTGCCGTGACGAGAGAGAACAATTTTCTTGACGGTTCAAACCGCTCGAGTGTTTGAAATAATTTTTCATAATTGTCATTCATATTTATTTATACGGAAAATAATCGCATTTTGGTGCGCGCATAAAAGGCAAAATTGATTTTGCTAAAAACTCGGATGCTTGGTATAGTATTGCCGTGAGACTTTCTAAAAAAAATACGGCGCTGAAAATTCTTTTTGTGGCTTCGGAAGCGTCTCCGTTCGT
Organism: Patescibacteria group bacterium; assembly: GCA_018971765.1. Lineage (GTDB taxonomy): Bacteria > Patescibacteriota > Minisyncoccia > Phycocordibacterales > GWA1-40-21 > GWA1-40-21. The sequence continues at coordinate 6,413 of JAGXAA010000016.1, read as the reverse complement.
TAAAGTGGGCGGACTGGGCGAGGTGATGTATTCCTTACCCAAAGCTCTCCGCGAAATAGGCCACGACGCGAGAGTGATGATTCCAAAATATTCTTCTATTGACAGCGCGAAGTTTCCAATGACGGTGGTCAAAGAAGGTCTGCTTGTTCCCAAAGGAGTAGTCGGAGGTTTATCCGAAAACGACCAGATGATATGCAATGTTAAAAAGTTTTTAGACCCTGATAACGGACACGCTGTCACCTACCTTTTGGAAAATGAAGAATATTATGAACAAAGAGGAAGCGTCTATGGATATGATGTTGATCCGATGAGATGGGCTCTTTTGTCCAGAGGCGCGCTTGAATTTGTGCGGACGAATAATGACGAATGGAGACCGGATGTGATAGTCGCTTCTGATTGGCAAGGCGGACTTATTCCGAATTATATCAAGACCGTATACAAAGACGATTCGATACTTTCAAAAATCGCGACGGCTTTTTCAATACACAATTTATATTTTCAAGGGATGTTTGACCATCGTTTTGTAAGCGAGATGGATTATGACGATGGACAATCGGAAATACCTTCAATAGGCGACCCGAAGATGTCAAAAATGAATTTTATGAGGCGGGGAATAAGGTATGCCGATGTCATCAATACTGTTTCGCCGAATTACGCCAGAGAGATTACCACATCCGAATACGGAGAACTTCTGGATAATCTTCTTCAAGAGCGCCGTTCGCATCTTTTCGGAATATTGAATGGGATTAATTATGATGCTTACAATCCGGAAACCGACTCTTACATTAATTTTAAATACAACGCGAAAAATCTTAAAGAGCGCGCCAAAAACAAAGAAATTTTAAGGCAAAAATTCAATCTTCCGCAAGTAAATAATAAATTCATTATAGGAATAGTTTCCCGATTAAGCGAGCAGAAAGGCTTGGATGTGTTAATGGAGGCGATTGAGCCGATGCTTAATAATTTTGATTTTGAAATGGTCGTTGTTGGGCAAGGAGATTCAAAATATATGTCTTTCTTCACCGATCTGGAAAAAAAATATCCCAGCATAAAAACTCATCTTTCTTATGACGCGATTTTGCCGCGATTCGTTTTCGCTGGCGCCGATGCGATTCTCATTCCGTCAAAATTTGAGCCTTGCGGGCTTACCCAGATGGAAGCGATGCGGTACGGTTGCGTGCCGATTGTCAGAAAAACAGGAGGTCTTGCTGACAGCGTGGAAGACTACAATCCGACCAAACAGACTGGCACAGGTTTCGTTTTTGAAAAATTTGACAAATTCGCGCTCTTCGGGACGATGATCCGCGTTCTTGAAACTTATAAATATCCTAAATTCTGGGAGGGAATTCAGAAAAGGGCAATGTCCGCCAATTTCTCTTGGACTAATTCAGCTAAGGAATACGCTGAAATTTTCAAAAAAGCGATAGATTTTAATTTGCAATCAAAGAAGCCGCAGTAAGTGATTTTAAAAATATATATGAAATGGGCGAATTTTTTGCACATATATCAACCGCCGACGCAAAAGCCGATCTGGATTAAGAGAATCGCGGACGAGTCATACAGAAAAATATTTAAAGGATTGCTAGAAATTAAAAGAGCGCGCCTATCTCTCAACATAAACAACATCCTCTGCGAACTTTTGGAACAAAATGGCGGAATGGATGTGATTGGCAATATCAAAAAGCTTGTTGAAAGAGGGAACATTGAACTTACCGGCAGCGCTAAATATCACGCTTTCCTCCCTCTGTTGCCGGAGTCGGAAATTGAAAGACAGATCCTTTTGAATGAAGAAGGGTTGAATAAATATTTCGGAAAAGGATGGAAGAAGGGAGGATTTTTTTCTCCGGAAATGGCTTATTCAAGAAAGATAGCGGAGATCGCCAAACGGCTCGGTTACAAATGGATAATCATAGACGAAATGGCGTTTCCGGAAGGCAAAAAAATGCGAAAAGACACGGTATATGAAATTGAAGGGTTGAAAGATTTTTATGTTTTTTTCCGAGAGAGAAATCTGTCTTTCAAAATTTTGTCGGCTTCTCAAATTGGCGTGAAATCAATTTTAAAATCGCTTGAACCGAATTTTAGCCAAAAGGATTACACAATCACGGGAATGGACGGCGAGACCTTCGGACACCACAGGCCCGGGTTGGAGCATCTTTTCTTTGACTTGCTCAAAGAGGATAAAATTGAACCAATTATGATAAGCGACATTTTGGAACAATTCCCAAAAAGAGAAATAATAGAACCAAGAGAATCCACTTGGGCTACGATGCCCAACCATTTCAAAACAAATCAGCCGTTTTTCAGATGGAAAAATAAAGACAATGCCATTCAAAATTATCAATGGGAGCTGGCGAATCTCGCCATAGATGTCGTCAAGCGAAATGAAAAGCAGAAGACTCGCGAAATTCTTGACGGAGCCGTTCACTCGGACCAATTTTGGTGGTCGTCGGCGAGGCCGTGGTGGAGTTTGGAAATGATAGAGATGGGAGCGAATGATCTCAAGATCGTCGTTAATAATTCGGAAACATCTACGGATGCGGAAAAGAATAGGGCAGATGAACTGTATAAAATGATAATTTACACCGGTTTTGAATGGCAAAGAAGCGGACTCGTGGATGAAATTTCCAGAAGCGAAGACGAAGAAATTCGCGAACGGCTGGAAGAAAAAGAAAAACTTTTCGTCACGAAAGACGAATATGAAAATATGATTTCAGATTTGAAAGAACAGATGAAGACGGCCGCGGACTCGGAAGAATTTCATCGTGCGGCTATGATAAAGGACAGAATTCGCGAACTTAAAGAGGAAATGGAAAAAGGGGAGAAGTCGGGAGAAGGAAGCGTGGAAAGGCGCGATTTGATGTTTTGATAATCCAAAAAATCCCCCTTGGATGAATATGTTATGGAAGAATTGAATAAAAATATTAAATGGTTTGAAGATTTCAAGAAAAGCCAAGAATACCGAGGGTTTTTAAAAGAGCCTGTGGCGTATTTTTGCGCGGAATTTGCCCTTGAGAGTGATATGCCTACCTACATAGGCGGACTCGGGGTATTGTCCGGCGATTATGTAAAAGAAGCGGCTGACAGGAAATTTCCGATTATAGGCGTCGGCTTGTTTTACAATGAAAGCCGCGAATTTGATGAAAATTCGCCGGGGAAAAATAATGGAACTAAAGAAACGGATTCGCGGGAGAACGGCTTAAGTTTGGTTGTTGACGAAAAGGACAACAGGGTTTTAATTTCTCTGCCCATTCACGACAGAGTTGTCCATGCGCAGGCATGGAGTTGGACTAAAAGGGGCGTGACGGTTTATTTATTGGACACGAACATTACGGAGAACGAACAGAATGATCGTAAAATTACCGCCCGGCTTTACATTCCGGACAAAGAGACGAGAGTCAAACAGGAAATGGTTTTAGGAATAGGGGGCTCAAGACTTTTACAAGCACTCAAGATACATCCGTCAGTCTATCATTTAAATGAGGGACATTCGTCTTTTTTGGCATTGGAGCTCGCCAGATACGAAACGGAGAGAAGAAATGTGGATTTCGTTAATGCTTGCACATTCGCGTCTCAGCACATTGCCTTTACCAATCACACTCTTGTTCCCGCTGGAAATGAATTGTTTAGTAAAGACCTTGTAAGCGCGATGATGTATAAATACGCCGAGGATCTTCAAGTGCCGATTACCGAGCTTGTTTCTCTGGGTTCGATAAAAGATTCAAGTTTGTTTTCAATGACGACTCTTTCTTTGAGATTTTCCAGCAAAATAAACGCGGTGAGCGCGCTCCACTGTAAAAAAGCGGTGGAAATATTCAGCCTATACAAAATGGAAAATGTGACCAATGGAATTTATGTTGAAGGATGGGATTCATTAAAAACTGAAAGTAAAAATGAAATATGGAAAAAACATCAAGAAAATAAAAAAACGCTTTTGTCTTTGATAAAAGACAAAAGCGGGGAGTCGTGGAACGAGAATACTTTGCTCATAGGATGGGCGAGGAGATTCGTTCCTTACAAACGGCCGCTTGCAATTTTGGAAGATATTAAAGAATTGAAAAAAATAGCCGAGGCAAAAGGGCGAGAAATGAAAATTGTTTTTGCCGGACACGCGAGCGAGGGCGACGAAGAGGGCAAGAAAATCTTTGACGAGGTTCGCCGGATAATCGCGGAAGAACTAAAAGGAATAGCGGTCTTTCTGCCTAATTATAATTTGGAATTGGCGAAACTTCTAACTTCCGGATGCGACGTCTGGCTCAATACGCCGGTCGTCGGCTCTGAAGCCTGCGGGACGAGCGGTATGAAAGCGGCTCTAAACGGCGCGCTTCCTCTAACGACGAAAGACGGCTGGGTTGATGAAGTGAATTTGGACGGCATCGGCTGGATTTTGGAGAATACGGACATTAACCGTAAAATATTGGAAATTCTTGATAAAAGCGTTGTTCCAATGTATTATAAACACCTTGAAAATCCGAATGATTCCGCTTCCGAATGGCTCGCGCGCATGGAAAAGGCGAGAGAGCTTATTTTGGTAAAATTCAGCATGTCTCGCGCGTTCCGAGAGTACATTGAAAATATTTATCTTCCGATTTCAAAACAGAAGCATCAAATTTAATACTTGGAAGTTTCATTTTCAAGTTCGGAAAAATAAACGGGCCTATAGTTTAGTGGTAGAACGATGCATTTGCAATGCATAAACGGCAGTCCGATTCTGCCTAGGTCCACCAAATTTGATTTCGCAAAGAAGTTGCCTCGGCGCTTCGCGCCTCGGCATTGGTTTTCGCCAAGAAATCCCAAGGTTTTTTGAAATCCACCGCCAGCATTCCCGCCGCGAGGCGGCGGTTCCCAAACGAAGTTTGGATTGCGCTTTAAGCGCAAGAACCGATGAGAGATTTTCAGAAATTGTCGGTGTAAGTGCGGTGCAATTTAATCACGCAATTCTATGATCAAATACTTTATCTATTGCCGAAAATCTAGCGAAGACGAAGAACGCCAAGTTTTGAGCATTGAGGCGCAATTAACGGAGCTTCGGGAATACGCCAAGCAAAACTCCATTTTCGTGGTTAAAGAATTTTACGAAAGTAAAACTGCTAAAGAGCCTGGTCGTGAAATTTTTAACGAAATGCTTGGCGAAATTAAAAAAGGCAATGCACAGGGAATTTTAGCGTGGAATCCCGATAGATTGGCTCGTAATAGCATAGACGGGGGTAGAGTGATTTATTTGGTTGATACTGGCAAAATTACCACGCTAAAATTCCCAACATTTTGGTTTGAGCCGACGCCACAAGGAAAGTTCATGTTATCTGTGGCGTTCGGTCAAGCAAAATATTACACCGACAATTTGCGAGAAAACATTTTGCGCGGTATTCGCCAAAAGATACGCCGTGGTGAATTGTCGGCAAAAGCCCCTATTGGTTATTTTAACGAGCCGCGACTTCGCACGATTGAACCTGATAGAAAAACTTTTGGCAAAGTAAAAGAATGTTTGGGGGCTTTTGCTACGGGGCAATACACGCTCACTGGTATTCAGCGCAAAATGTTTTCTGTCGGCTTGGTTGGCAAAACCGGCAAGCCCCTCGCCCTTGCCTCCGTTGATCATATTTTGACCAATCCTTTTTACTACAGACATTTTCAGTACCGAGGCGAGGTGCATGCCGGATCGCATAAGCCAATGATTTCAAAGAAACTTTTTGACCAAATCCAAGAGGCGCGTATCACGAACGGCAAGCCCCGCAAAAAGCGAGGACCGAAGAATTTTCAGTTTTTAGGTTTTGCTACTTTTGGGGTATGTGGATACGCCATTACCGCCGAACGGCACATCAAGAAAAGTGGTTTGAAATTTATATATTATCGTTGCACCCACAAGAGCAAAACTATTCAATGCACTGAAAATCGCTTTTTGCGGGAGGAGGTGTTAGCCGAGCAGGTAAAAGTGCTTTGTCAAAAAGTTTCTTTGCCTGACGAATGGCGGGACAAGTATTTGGCTCGTCTGGAAAGCGAGCGAGCGGAATCCCGCCAATCGTCCGGCCTTTTCGTTCAAAATCTCAAAACTGATATTTTCGCCATATCAGCGCGTTTGGAACGTCTCACAGACGCATATCTTGGTGAGGCGTTGGAACTTGGCGAGTATTTGGAGCGCAAGAACGCGCTGATGTCGGAAAAGAAGACGCTGGAAGAAAAATTGAGTGATTTTGAACGCAAAGGCAATCATTGACTCGAACTCATGCGAAACTGGATTGTGGAGGCCAACCAAGCCGAAAATCTCTCTAAACAAGAAAATCCCTCACGGATGAGAGATTTTCTTGTTTCTATCGGCTCGAACCGCCGCCTCGCGGCGGGAATGCTGGCGGTGGATTTCAAAACCCCTTGGGATTTCTTGGCGAAAACCAATGCCGAGGCGCGAAGCGCCGAGG
>JAGXAA010000074.1 GCA_018971765.1 Patescibacteria group bacterium | reverse complement strand
CTCAATCTTCTTACGACAAAGCCGATTTTGTATGTTTTAAATAAAAAAGCCGGCGGAAAAAATCTCGATGAAATGAATGACGAAAGATATACGAAGCTTTTAGATTTTCTAAATTCTTCAGGCGCCAAGTGGGCGCTTGTGGACGCGGGCATCGAGCAGGAACTCAAAGATTTGTTGCCGGAAGAAAAAAAGGAATTCCGAGACGGTTTGGCGGGCGCGGAAGACGACGGTATAGATAATCTTATTAAAAAAGGATATGAACTTTTGAATCTGATAACTTATTTCACCACAGGAGAAGACGAGACAAGAGCGTGGACAATCGTGAATAGCTGGACGGCGCCTCAAGCCGGCACGGCAATCCATAATGATTTCAAGGATAAATTCATCCGCGCCGAAGTTATAAATTGGCAAGATTTGCTCTCCGCCGGCTCCTACGCCAAAGCCCGCGAGAAAGGATTGGTGAGGACGGAAGGAAAGGAATATGTCGTTCAAGACGGCGATGTGATTGAGTTTAAGCATGGAGCTTGACTAGTGGAATATATTTGATATGCTTTATTTATTGATAAAGTGGAGTAATCAATCGGTTTCCCTGACGAATAGACAGGGTTGTTCATTTTAGAAAGGAGTGATATATGACACTCACTTCAGAGCGAACTGGCAAGATAGCAATGCTCGCACTGCAGAGGAAGATGGAGCGAGATGGTATCCGTTTGATTCCGAAAGAGATCAAGCGTGAAATTGTCAACGAATCCAAAAACCTTGGCATTCAGACATTCGAACTTGCTGAATTCGCAAAGATCGTAATCAAGGAGGCCTTTGAAAAAACAATGGCGGAACTTGATTCGATTATCAAAAACGGGTAAGGTTGAGAGATTATCTCTCTCATAAAGGGGTAATTCCGATTTGTTAACAGCTGATTGGCTTTGGTCGATCTGCTAAAATAAATCTAAGAGAACAAGAACCCAACCTTTCCGTGAACCCTCAAGGTCAATACTTGAGGGTTCTTTTATGATAATTTGAGAAGTTATGTCTTTATTGTATTATTAAGTTATTAAAACCTTACAAAATTTCTATGGAAAACATTGAAAATAAAATCAAAACGACACCGAAGGATTTTTTCGTCTTTATCGGTTCAATGGTAGCGCTTTACGTCAGCGCGATAAGCTTATTGAATCTGTTGTTTGTTACTATTAACGCTTCTTTTCCGGACGTGCTTAATTTCAGTTATGAAAACTTTTCATCTTCAATGCGCTGGTCCATCGCTTCGCTTCTGATTGTTTTTCCTTTATATGTTTTTCTGTCATGGTTTATAAACAAAGATTTGACCTCCAATCCGCTCAATAAAAATTTAAACGTGAGAAAATGGCTCACTTATCTGACGCTTTTTGTCGCCGGAGTCGCCATCATCGCTGATTTGATAATGGTTATCAACACATTTCTCGGCGGAGAGATAACGGCGCGGTTCGCTTTTAAAGTTCTGGCAGTGCTTATCGTCGCCGGAACGGCTTTTTCTTATTATCTCTATGATTTAAGAAGAGATGTCGGGCAAAAATCTGACAAAATGAAATTGCTTGTCTGTACAGTATCTTTCGGCGTCTTGGCTTCAATTATCGGAGGTTTTTTCATAATGGGTTCGCCGTTTTCGTTGCGAATGAAGAGGTTTGACGAGAGACGAGTGAATGATTTGCAAAATATTCAGTCTCAAATCGTGAATGTTTATCAGAGAAAGGGGGTCTTGCCGAATAATTTGGACGAGTTGAAAGACCCGATTGCCGGCTTTAATGTCCCGCTTGATCCGGACACAGCTACTTCTTACGGTTATGAAAAAGTTTCGGATTTAAATTTTAAACTTTGCGCGACTTTCAGTTTGAAAAGCGACGCCTTGATTGATTCAAAAAATACGACAAGACTTGTTACAATAAGCTCGGGAGCTTTTACACTCAACGAAAACTGGAAGCACGGTTCCGGCAAGCAGTGCTTTGACCGAAAAATAGATAAAGATTTGTATTCAATATTGAAAAATCCGAAAATATAACGGTAAGATATTAGGTTACAGGCATTGATAATAACAAAAGCGTCAGTATAATAAAAGCGGGTATTTATCCCGGGACGGGGCATTCAACCCTTATATTTTGACTTCGCTCGCGTGTCATGCGAATTCGGAAATTCGCGCGACTCCGCTCGCTAGTCAAAATAAGATTGCCAATTTTAATTTTTTAGCAACGCAATAATGCTTTCGTCTGAAGAAATACGAGCGAGATTTTTAAAATTTTTTGAGAAAAGGGGACATAAAATAATTCCCTCGGCATCGCTCGTGCCGGAGAATGACCCGTCGGTTTTATTCACGACGGCGGGAATGCATCCGCTCGTGCCGTATCTTCTGGGGCAGACGCATCCCTTGGGGAAGCGGCTCGCCAACGCGCAAAAATCTTTGAGAACAGTGGACATTGACGAAGTCGGAGACAACACTCACGCGACTTTCTTTGAAATGCTCGGAAATTGGTCGCTCGGCGATTATTTCAAAGAAGACGCCATTAAATGGAGTTATGAATTTTTGACTTCCAAAGAAGAAGGGCTCGGTTTGGATTCTTCGCGTCTGTACGTCACGGTCTTTGAGGGAGACGAAAGAGCGCCGAGAGACGAAGAGTCGTTCAAAATTTGGAGAAGTTTGGGGATATCGGAAGATAAAATTTATTTTATGGGAGCGAAGTCGAATTGGTGGAGCGCCGGCGACAGCGGACCTTCCGGACCGGATACGGAAATGTTTTATGACGTGACGGACAAAGGATTGAACATCAAGACCAAAGAGGAATTTATTAGAGCCGACGAGAAACAGCAAGTCGTGGAAATTTGGAATGATGTCTTTATGGAATACGAAATGAAAGACGGCAAAGTCATCGGCAAATTGAAGAATAAGAATGTCGATACGGGATC
>JAGXAA010000015.1 GCA_018971765.1 Patescibacteria group bacterium | reverse complement strand
CAACTTCCGTCATATTCCAGTAATTGCCGAAGCACTCAATAAATATGACGGCGCGATGATCCTCGTAAGTCATGTGCCGGAATTCGTCAAGCAAATCCGCATTGACGAGGTATTGGATTTGGAGAAATAATTTTTTTATTTTAAATTACGAAATGTCCCAATTCGTTCAAATCTTTGAACATCGGATGTCCAAAGATTTTCCATTTTCTAAAACCTAGCCACTAGTTCCTATAAACTATTTTGGGTTATCACCAAAAACTTGCGCGAATATTTTTTTGTTGTGATAGAATAAAAACAAATATGGTCGAATTTTAAAATATAGATTGACGAATTAAAAAATATGAAAAAAACAAAAAAGAAAGTTTCCAAATCTCCTTCAAGAAAGCTTAAAGTGAAGTCAATTAAAGGGAAAAGCAAATCCAAGTATCACAAGCCGAAAAACAGAAGAGCAAAATAGGCTGAGAATGGTCGAAATACTTTCTAGAAAACATTGCGTTTTAGACGCAATGTTTTCATATATGTTCCTTTATTTCTTCTCCGACAAATCAAGATTAGCAGATAATCTCTCAGCAATTTTATTGAGATATTCTTCACGCTCCTCTTCATCTTCCACTCTCTCGACTTTCTCTCTTATAATTTTTATTTCTCCTTGGTGTGGCATCAATTCTATTGATTTCTCAGCTTCTTTTTGGGCGTCTATATTAGCTTTAACTTCTTCTAAAGAGGTCGGGTCGTCAGGACTGTTATTCTTACGACTTTTTAAGTTTGCCAGTGTGTCATTCGCACCGGATTCAAGAAAAATTCTATTGCCGGCCCACAAACCGTGAGTAACGGTTCCGTTTCGAATATACTCGTGGCGTTTCTCAACTGACTCTTTGTCGTTGCGCCAAAAGGAATAACGCAACAGATCAACTTCCGATCGATCCGCGACAACAATTTTTCCCTTTAGCAACGCCGGTATGATTACTTCTTCATATGCGCTCTTTACGCCGGCAATGTAATAAGTTTCGAGTCTGGAAGCGGTGATATTTTCTTGTTTCGCTCTCATTCCAATTCTTTCCCGTTTTGGACTCCCGCTGAGTTTTGTGGAATTAACAAATATTACTTTATCTTCACCAAAACTTTCTTGAAGTTTTTTGACAAGTTTTTTTGCAATAGTGCTTTTTCCTAAGCCATCAATGCCGTCAATAGTAACTAAGCGCGGTTCCGCGGTAAGTGAATATCGTTCTTTTTCAACGCTTTCCTTGGATTCAAAAAATCCTTTGCTACTCTCCGGAGAATTCATGCGTTTATATTATTAAATTTTTTGTTATTTGCATAGCCCGCTCTGGTAAATTATGCCCTCCCTTTGTTTACACTGAATATTTAAATATGTATAATTAAATTATGAAAAAAGAGATAGAAACAAGGTTTCTTGATATAAACAAAGATGAATTTGTGAAAAAACTCATCTCTCTCGGTGCCATTGATAAAGGCGAAGAAAAATTGGAAGAAGCGATTTTTTACGACCAAGAAATGTCGTGGAAGGGTAAAGGCAAATTTGTAAGACTTCGAAAGACGAAAGGCAAAACAAAACTGACTTATAAAAGCAATCAAAAGCAAACAGTCGACAGCGCGCAAGAAATTGAATTGGAAGTGTCCGATTTTGATAAATGCGCGGAATTTTTTAGCAATATCGGATTAAAGGCAATAAGACAAATTGAGAAATTTCGACACACATTCGAACTTGATGACACAATTATCGACATAGACACATGGCCGAAAATTCCCGTCTACGCGGAAATAGAGGGGGCATCGGTGGAACTTTTAAAAAACACATGTAAACAACTTGATCTTGACTGGGATAAAAGATTTGACGGCGATGCGCGAGCGGTATTTATCCGTTATGGTTATGATTTGGATAATATTTCTGTGATCACCTTCAGTGAGTTTAAGTAATTATAGCTCATAATGACCATGCGCAACATAACCACGAATTATTTTTTTAAAGTTTTTCAATCAAAATTATTTCTAATTTTTTATCTCTTCCCAGCAGAATTCCCCGCCACGAAGCCGGTTGTCCAGCAAAGTTGAAGTGAATATCCGCCGGAAGGGCGGTCAATGTTCAAGACGTCGCCGATAAGATAGAGGTTTGGAAAAAGGCGGGAGCTCATCGTTTTGAAATCAATTTCGTTAAGCGATACTCCGCCGCTTGAGACGATGGCTTTGTCCGCGCCGAGCAATTTGTCGGCGCGAATCGGAATATTTTTTAATAAATCCAACAGCGACAGTCTTTCTTCGCGAGTGATGCTGTTGCATTGTCTTTCGGGATTTATCTTTGAAATATCCACTATCGCTGAAGCGAGTGCCGACGGCATTAAGGCGCTAAGGGAGTTTTTAAATTTTTTATTATGCTGTTCTTTGAATAATTCCTGAAGCTTTGCGTTAAGCGTTCCATGGTCTTCCGAAGGGAAGATGTCGAGCGAAATTATGACTTCACCGTAATTCAAAAGTTCGCCGATATCCTTGCTCATATTGAGAATCGCCGGACCGCTTAGCCCGAAATGAGTAAACAAAATTTTTCCTCTGCTCGTGTTTTGCTTTGCGCCGTTTTGAAAAGTTGTGATTTTAATATTGGAAAGGATTAATCCTGCGAGTTTTTTGACCCAGTCGTCTTTAACTGCTATCGGCACGAGGGAAGGAGCAGACTCGATTACAGTATGTCCGATTTTTCTCAGCCATTCATAAGCATCACCAGTTGAGCCCGTTTCTGGACGGGAAGTCCCGCCAGTCGCGATTATAACTTTGCGCGCCAAAATTTCTCTTCCGTTTTTCAGTTTTACGCCCAAAATTTCTTTTTCGTTTTCTTCTGAAGCTAAAATACCGACAACAGGGGAATTCAAAATAATTTCCACTTTGTGTTTTTTTATGTATTTGAGCAGAGCGACAAGAACCGTCTGAGCATTATCACTCACGGGGAACACTCGCTGTTCATTTTCAACTTTTGTTTTCACTCCGAGCATGTGAAAAAATTCCAACGACTCTTTAACGCCAAACTGCAAGAAAGCCGAAAAAAGAAATTTACCGCCATCTTTGAATTTTTCCAGAAACTTCCGTGTATCAAATTCGGCGTTGGTTAGATTGCATCTGCCTCCGCCGGTGATGAGCAGTTTCTTGCCGAGCGATTCATTTTTCTCAATCAAAATAACTTTCGCTCCCAACTCCGCCGCCCGCCCCGCCGCCATCATTCCCGCCGGTCCTCCGCCGACCACTGCCACATCGTATGTAACTTCGCTTCTTTTCACTTCATTATATTATCACAGCTTAGCCTATTCCTCCAATACTAATAGACGCCTATAAATAATGATTTTATGGATATTTTGTCAAAAATGCTTGACAGATATATTATTTATGTTATCCTTTCCGTGGAAGTTTAGAATCGTTAAGAGTGAATAAGTATCTTGAAAGTTGAATATAAATTTTAAAATTTTTTGGGGGAAGTGTAAAAAATGAAGAAAACTAATAAAAAAATAAAGGGTGATGTTGCGGAATATTTCTTTCATGTAAAAAGTGAGCAACAAATCCAGAATGTTATCATGCATCAAACCTTTGACGGCATTATACTAGCCATAGAAGGGGAAACCAGTGCCGAAACCCTTGGGCGAGTGAGGGTGCTGGCGAAAAAAAAATTTGATCGAGATAATATCTCGGTCGTTTCTTTTAACAGAATCGATCGATAAAGTTTTCGAAAGGTAAAAATCTTTAAAATTGAATTATTTTTCTGAAATTTTTTTGAAAGGAGAAGAAAAATGTTAGTGGATGAAGTATTAAATATATTGTTAGGATTAGAGAAAAAAGAAAAAATTACCGTCTCTGAGTATGAGAAGGTGATAGAAGAAAAGAGGAAAGAAGATGAATCAATGCATGATCTATATGGATCGTGCCAATATGATTTATGTTCCCAAATTGGAAATGCGGAGGCAGTTTTATGTGAGGTTTCAGACATAAAAATGTTTGCGAGAAAGCACGGGATTCATTCCCCTGCCTTCGCTGTAAAAAGATATTATTCTTAATGGTTTTTTGGAAAATTTGCAAGGGACTTTTTGATGTCAAGACGAATCAAAAAGTCCTTTTATTTTTATAAATTCAAAATCTTTTACTTCATAACCATAAATTATGGTTGACAAGAGTTTATTTTTAATATATTATTGTGTTGTTATCAATAAATAAGTTATTCTCACTCGTTTTTGTTTTTAGGGAATTTTTTCTAAACATACAGAGCCGGTTGAGACAAATGCAGTAAATATATGTATAGAAAAACATTCCATAATAGAAGCCCGCAAGGGCATACAGGCGCGCGAAACCGATTTGTTCCGCGCAAGAGATTTGAGCGAAAAGGAGCTCCTATTCATATATCAAAATTAGTTAATAAAGCCTTAATTACCGAAGAAGCCGAGCATTTTACGCCGGAACATTCATTCGCTGATTTCAAAATTGACGAACGGTTGAAAAGAATCGTTGCGACTAAGGGGTATTATTCGCCGACTCCCATTCAAGACAGGACCATTCCGCATATTTTGCGAGGCCTTGATGTTGTCGGTATCGCGAATACGGGCACGGGTAAGACGGCGGCTTTTCTCTTGCCTCTTATAAATAAAGTCATTGTGAATCCTCGAGAAAATATTTTGATAATGGCGCCGACTCGCGAGTTGGCTATTCAGATTGAAGAAGAACTCAAGAGCTTCACTAAAGGACTCAAGATTTTTTCAGTCTGCTGTGTCGGGGGCGCCAATATCGGCCGACAGATTTCCGAGCTTCGCTATCACAACAATTTCATCATCGGCACGCCGGGCAGACTCAAGGACTTGATTCAAAGAAAAGTTTTGAATCTTGCCGGATTCAACACGGTTGTTTTGGACGAAGCGGATCGAATGTTGGATATGGGCTTCATCAATGATATGAGATTTATGATGGCGCAGATGCCGGCGAAAAGACACACCCTCTTTTTCTCCGCCACACTTTCCAAAGAGATTGAAGGTTTGATTAAGGAATTTCTCACGGAGCCGGTGCGAATTTCCGTGAAGACTCAAGACACCTCAAAGAATGTTGACCAAGATGTCGTTAAAGTTCAGAAGGGGAATAATAAAATTGATGTCCTTGCTCAGCTTTTAGCGCAATCAGACTTCAGCAAAGTTTTGATTTTTGGACGCACCAAGCACGGAGTGGAAAGATTATCCAGAGATTTAGCCCATAAAGGTTTTAAAGTCGAATCAATACACGGGGACAAGAATCATTCAAGAAGGCAGAAAGCCCTGAGCTTGTTCAAAAGCCATCATATCAATATTTTGGTCGCGACGGATGTGGCGGCGCGAGGATTGGACATTGCCGGAGTGAGCCATGTCATCAACTATGATATGCCGGCGACTTATGAAGATTACATTCATCGCATTGGACGGACCGGACGAGGCAACAAGAAAGGCAAGGCGCTGACTTTTATTGAGTAATATTGAGTAATCATGAAAGAAAAAATAATAAAAAAAATTAAAAAGAAAGGACCGGGAGTTTGGGTGGAAAAGCCTCGTCGATGCGAGATTTTAACATGTTCGTGCGGCAATAAATATCTCAAGACGAGAATTGATCAGGTTGTTTGCATAAAATGCATGAACAAATCCCCACACCCGCTTTCCCGCTGAATAGTGTTATAATTCATTCGTTACTTTGAATCACGAAACTCTCACTCGGCGCGTTATTTTAAGGGTGCGGATTTTTCGAAGCTTGAAAAATCCTGAAATTCTCGCTCCGCCGCGCTCGAAACCCCCTTAAAATAACGCGCCTCGACGAGTTTCGCGATTCAAAGTTCGTTATCATTTAAAACAACGAAAATTATGTCGTATTTGATAAAAACCGGCCTCGTTGGCGAAAATAGCAATTTTGATTTGCAAAGGAGAGAGGATGAGAGGAGAAAGAAACAGTTTGAAGAACATAATGAAGAAGAGAAAAAAAGAAAAGAAGAACAGGCGAAAAAAGACGATGTCATTTTGCGATCAAGAATCGCAACCAAGAAGAAAATGCTGTTTTTAACGAGAGAAGACATCAAAAAACTTGAAAGGGAAGTCGGCGAAATTGATCCGAAAGTACGGCGCTTGAGAGAAGAAATCGGTGTCTTGAAGCGCGGATCGGAAAATGATCATCTTAAAGTCAATGCGGAGAAACATAAGCTTGCTGAATTAAAAACTAAAATCAATGAGAAAAAAAGAGAAAAAGAAAAGACGGAAAAAATCATTTCTGATCTGGAAAAAGTTTTTAATTATCTTGAAAAGGATATTGCTCAAAAAGAGCATACGGAAAACATTAAGGGGGATTTAAATTTCAAAGAAAGAGATGAGATTAGGAAGGAAGAAGAGAAGAAACAGCTTTTGCGCAAGATATCAAGTCTACAACAAGAAGAGCGCCAGACTGAACAAGAAATATCTGAATTGGAAAGGCAAGCCAGATAGCCGAAGACCCCTTCCTTTCCTAACGGATGCAAGCTTTTTGATTGACTTGCGGCGGTTGCCATATTAGAATATTTCAAGCAGTAAAGTTAATGATAAAGGCGCTTGATTGGCAGCGTCAAAGTTGGTCGAAATACTGCGATAGATTTTTAAAAAGAAAATACACACAATGGAAAACGATACAAAATTTCTTGAGTTTGTCGTAAAGGCGTTGGTGGATAATCAAGACAAAGTAAAGATAGTCAGAACGGTGGATGAGATGGGCGTCCTGATGACTCTTGAAGTCCATCCGGACGATATGGGCAAGATTATCGGAAGAATGGGCAATACCGCAAAGGCGATCAGAACGCTTCTCCGAGTGGTTGGAATGAAGAACAATTCCAGAGTTAATTTGAAAATTAACGAGCCGGAAGGAGCCGCTCCGAGAGAGAGCCGAGCGTCAAAAAGCGTTGACGAAGCGATGGAAGATTTGAAAATCTAATATTTTTTAGATTAGACAAAATGAAAAATCCGTGATATTAATAATATCTCGGATTTTTCGTTTAATAATGGCGCAGTTAGAAACTTTCTTATTCGCGGAACACGCATAATTTTCTGCTGAAAATTTGCTCTGCTCGCGCCGTCGCGCTTGCGCAAGTTTCCACTCATAATAAAGTTTTGCAATGCAAGCCTTAAATAAAATGACTTTTCACATAATCACATTATTTCCTGAAATGTTCGACTCTTATTTAAAAGAGTCGATTTTGGGGCGGGCGATTGAAGACAAGAAGATTAAAATCAAATTTTACAATCCGCGCGATTTTACGAAAGACAGAAATAGGAGAATCGATAGAAAACCCTACGGCGGAGGACCCGGAATGGTCATTGAAGCTCTGCCTGTCATAAAGGCGATAGAAAAAACCAAAGGCAAAAAGAAAGCAAAGATCATTTTCTTGTCTCCATCAGGAAAACAATTTGATAATAATTATGCCAAGAAAACGGAAAAAAATTATTCCGATATTATAATAATCTGCGGAAGATATGAAGGTGTTGACGCTAGGGTTAAAAAAGCTTTCAAGATGGAAGATGTTTCCGTCGGCGATTATGTTTTGACCGGCGGGGAATTGCCTGCGATGGTGATTATTGATTGTGTTTCCCGTCAGATTGAGGGGGTGCTCGGCGATTTTAATTCTCTAGAAGAATCGCGCGTCGCGAGCTCGGAAGTTTATACCAGACCGGAAGTTTTTGAATATAGAAATAAAAAATACAAAGTCCCGAAAGTGCTTCTCTCCGGCGACCATAAAAAAATCGAAAAGTGGAAGAAAATTCATAAATAAAAGCCTTTGTTCCTCCGAACAAAGGCTTAGTTAATATGAAATTTTTTAAAAACGGTCAGTTAGATAATTTTAAACATCGGAAGAAATTTTTTCGGCACCATTATTCCGGTGCCAGTCTCAAAAAATTTCTGCTGATGATCTTTACACTCCCTAGCGACTATGATTACATCAGCGCTAGTTTTTTTCGGTCTTTCATTTAGTCTATCATTACAACAATTAGGGCAATAATTTACAACCTTTTTATTGGTATCCAATATCGCTCCTTTTTCTAAAAAATTATTTTGATAGAAAATTCAACAATGCCACAATTTGACATTGCTCCGGAACAACTTTTTTGCAGTATCTGCAATAAAGTGTCCCGTTTTGGAATTGCCTTACCAAGGCAAAAATAGCAAGAAGGTGTCCATATAACCCCTTAATTATTTTGCGGCATTTTCTAACCATTACTATCATAATTCCTTGCTCATCGTCAATTTTGTAAGGAATTTGCAAATCAATTTCCTTACAAAAAACTTTCTCTAGTCTTTCGGGCGCAAAATAGTTTGCATACCCAAGAAGATTGACAGTATCTTTTATCTCCGAACAACTCTCCAGTCTTACCCCTTTATTTTCTAATCCCCTTAATTCAATCATTTACATATCTCCACTTAAAAGTTAAAAATAAAAAAGATTAGATATCCATTTTTTCCCGCTACCGCCTTTCTTTTTCTTAAAAAGAGACAATTAAAAATACCAAACCGATATTTTTTTTGATGAAAAGAGCTATATTTAATTCTTATTTTATAGTATCAAAAATATAATTTTCAGCAACGGGCAACTGTGGAAATCTCATCAATCGATTGAATTTGTTTAGACGACTGAAAAATGATAAATTTATAACAACTTACATAAAAACAATGATATGCATTTAAAAAGTTTGGAACTTTCAGGTTTTAAGTCATTCGCGAAAAAAACGGCGCTGGATTTTTCCGCGCCGATTTCCGGAATTGTCGGTCCGAACGGTTCGGGAAAATCAAATGTCGCCGAAGCGTTCAGATTTGTCTTAGGAGAGCAGTCTATAAAATCGCTTCGCGGAAAGAGAGCGGAAGATCTAATATTCAATGGTTCGCGCGACGTCGCGCGCTCAAACAGAGCGTCGGCGAAAGTTGTTTTTGACAATTCAAGGAGAATTTTCAATATTGACTTTGACGAAGTGTCCATCGAAAGGGTCGTGCACAGGGATTCTTCCAGCGAGTATTTCATAAACGGCAGCCAAGTTCGGCTCAAAGACATAATAGAACTTCTCGCTTCGGCGCGCATCGGCTCGTCCGGTCATCACATCATCTCCCAAGGCGAAGCCGACAAAATTTTGAACGCGAACATTAAAGATCGCCGAGAAATGATTGAAGACGCGCTAGGGCTTAAAATTTATCAATACAAAAAGCGGGAGAGTCAAAGGAAGCTTGAAAAGACTGAAGAAAATATTGAATCGGTGAAATCTTTGCGGAGGGAGATTGCTCCACATTTGAAATTTTTGAAGAAGCAGGTTGAAAAGCTTGAACAGGCGAATGAAATGAGAGAGCGACTCAAAGAGATGTACAAAAATTATTTCAGAAGAGAAGAGTTGTGTCTAAAAACGGAGAGAAGACGGCTAGAAGAAGAAAAGGTAATTCCGGAAAAAAGACGGGGCGAGTTGGAAGAAGAACTTGCGCGAGTGAAGAAAATTTTGGCGGGGTCTTCGGCTAAGGATGTGAAAAGCGAGGAGCTGATAAATATTGAAGGAAAGCTGAAAGGCGCGCGATTCCAGAAAGACAGCTTGACGAGAGACATTGGAAGAATTGAGGGTGAAATGAATTCACTGGAGAAAATTTTGAGAAGGAAAAATGAAGCGTTGAAGCAGGCGCAAGATAAGAAAGTTGAACTCCGAGAGATTGAGGGCGTTGTCTTGAGTATTGACGGCGAAATTGAAACGGCTTTACAAAAGGATGATGTTTCAGAGCTCAAAAACATTTTAAGGTCAATAAAAGACGCGCTATCGAGTTTTGTTTCTAGACACAAGAGCGCCGACAGTTCAAATGAGAGCGCAGAGACAGAGAAGGAACTTCAAATTTTGAAAGAGGAGAGAGTAAAAATAGAAGAAATGTTGAAGCAAGCCGAAGAGACGGAAAAGAAAATTCTGAAAGAATATTCAAAGCTTAGAGAAGAAATTGATAAAGAAAAAGATTCAAGCCGAGACGCGGAGAAAGCGATGTTTAAAATTATGGCGGAGCAAAATGAAGTGGGTGGAAAATTAAGAGAGCTGGAATACCGCGAAGACAAATTGAAACATTCCGAAGAAAGTTTCAAAATGGAACTTAGAGAAGCGGGAGTTTTGGCGGGAGTGGCGGCTCTGCATTATGATACCGGTAAAATTTTGGACGAAAACAGCGCGGAAATTTCCATTGAAGATATTTTAAGAGAGGACGGAACAGTCCAAGACGAGAGAAGGCGGGCGATTGAAAAAATAAAAATACGGCTTGAGGACGCGGGAGCCGGCTCGGGCGATGATGTCATCAAAGAATATAGGGAAGCCAGTGAAAGAGACACTTTTCTTGCCAGAGAGCTGGAAGATTTGGACAGGTCGGCTGTTTCCTTAAAAGATATAATCAAAGAGCTGGAAGGATTCATAACCAATGAATTCAAAGAAGGAGTTCATAAAATAAATACGCAGTTTCAAGAATTTTTCTCGTTAATGTTTGGCGCCGGTGGGAACGCTTCTTTGTCGGTGATACGGGAGAAGAAAAGGAAAAAGAATTCAGACGCTGATGTGTCTGGCTTGCTAAGCGGTTCATTGAGCGAGACAGGCGACTTGTCCGATGAAATGGAAGAAGAAGGGGAAGAGGGAGTTGATATTGATGTCAGTCTGCCGAGAAAGAAAATAAAAGGACTAACGATGCTCTCGGGAGGCGAGCGAGCGCTTACTTCCATCGCTCTTCTTTTCGCCGTCTCTCAAGTCAATCCTCCGCCGTTCATAATTCTTGACGAAACGGACGCAGCGCTTGACGAAGCCAATTCCAAAAAATACGGCGATATGATAGAAAATCTTTCCAAATATTCCCAGCTTATTCTGATTACCCACAACAGAGAAACAATGTCCCGCGCCGGCATTATTTACGGGGTGACAATGGGCTCGGATGGCATCTCACGACTCCTCTCCATCAAATTTGAAGAAGCGGTCAAGGTGGCTAAATGATTGAGAATTGATAAAACCGTGAATCCATAAATTAATTTAACGGCTCAATATAGGGATAATACGCAAAAAGAGCGCGGTATAATTGGTAGATATCAAACTAACCAATAAAACCATGCTCTTTTTACATTATGCCACAGAGCGTTGCCGTTTTGTTTTGAACTTTTGAAAGATGCGCTTGATGCGGAAGCGCCAGTTCGCATTATGGATTCAACAATGCTGCCCGTTTGCAAACTACACCGGGCTGATTCTCACAAAGTGGCTAAAAATATAGCCGAATTCGGCAAGAACTGGCAGGGTTGGCATTATGGTTTCAAACTGCGCGCGAGTATTAATTTGAAGGGCGCTCTTTCCGGAATCGCTCTCACCCCGGCTTCCGTCTATGACGCTCAGATGGAACACCTTCTCCTCAACAAACATTGCCGTCTTGCCGTAGGAGACACTCTTTACGGCGCCAGGGTGATGAGGGAGAGAATGTGGAGACGGTACGGCACCGCGATCATCGCTCCGCCCCATCCGAAACAGAAAAAGAAGATTGCTGCTCCGTGGCAAATTGATCTTCTCGACATTCGTTCAAAAATTGAATCTGTTTTCGATTATTTAAAAGAACACCTGCATCTGGTGACTTCTTTCGCTCGATCAATAAACGGATACCTTCTCCATTATGTCCGAGTGCTTCTTGGTTACCAAATAATGGCTCTGTCGCGGGGGAAATGAATTTATGGATTCACGGCATAAATAATTGACTTATTGTCCTGAAATGTTAGTATTTTTGCAGATAAAAGGTTCCGGACAGTATTTGGCTGTCTGATAAGTTTTTAGAATTTTAATATGGGAGGATTGCGATGCTGATATTGATATTGCTGTTGAAGTGTTTTGCTTTATATTGTTTGTATATCGGGATTGGTTGCGCTTTCTTTGCGCTCCATATCTTGACTGTGTCAATGGGCAGATTTCATTGGTTGTTTTGGGCAGATGTTGATTTTAAATTAATAAACACGCGCTTTATGTATGAAAATGTAAGCTCTATATTTTATTTTTACATCGTATTTCTATGGCCGTTTAGGTTTTTGCATATTTTCATAATCCATTTATGCCGTCTTATCGGATTTATCGCAATCGCGCTAATCGCCATTTTTTGTTACTTTATGATTTGGCAGAGAAAAATTTTTTCCATTTTTTTATTTCAGCTCCATTATCTTGTCAGCCAACACGCTTATTTCTCCGTTTCTTTCTGAAATTTTGCCCGAGATGGCGACGCATTTTTCTGGGGAGAGGAATTGCCTGAATTCCGCGCAAACTCTGGGGAAGACAACGACTTCAATCATTCCGTACAAATCGGCGAGGCGGAGAAACATCATCGCATCGCCCTTTTTGGTAGTGATAGGTTTGATTTCTTCAATGATTCCGCCTATTACGACTGGCTCGCCGTCTTTGGCTTTTTCTTTAATTTTTATGATATTTTGCTGTCTTTTTTCAAGAATATTTCTGTATTTATCAAGAGGGTGTCCTGAAATGTATAGCCCGAGCAACTCTTTTTCCCATATCAACTTGGCGCTTTGGCTCGCGGGTTCGGCATTTTCCAATCTTAATCCGTAATTATTTCCAGTCTCGCCGACAGAGCCGAAAAGCGAGTCCTGATTTTCAGAAGCTTTGTCCATTTCTTTTTTGTATGAGAGCAGATTTTCAATATTTGCAAGCATCGCGCCTCTCTCTCCAAGTCCGTCCAACGCTCCTGATTTTATAAGCGCCTCTAAGGATTTTTTATTCAAGTTTCTATCCTTGATTCTCTGAAGCAAGTTCGACAGGGATTTGAATTTTCCTTTCTTTTCTCTCTCCTCGATTATTGTTTTCGCAATACCCTCGCCGAAATTCTTGATGGTTGTAAGTCCGAAACGAATTTTATCTTTTTCTTCGTTCTTCACGACTGTGAAATCCGAGAAGCTCTCGTTGATGCTTGGCGGGAGCACCGGTATTCCCATTCTATTGCACTCCGCAATAATTTCGCCGATTTTTTCCACATCGCCGGAGTCCGCCGTCAAGACTGACGACATATAGATAGCGGGGAAATTGGCTTTCATATAGGCGGTTTGGTAAGCAAATCGGCCGTAAGAAACGGAATGAGCTTTATTAAACCCATATGCGGCGAAAGGTTCAATCCATTTCCATATCTCGGTTGCTTTTTTTAGCGTCCATTTGCTGTGTTCAACGCAGCCTTGGATAAACTTTTCTTTCTGCGCTTCCATCTCGGCAGGTATTTTCTTGCCCACGGCTTTTCTGAACTTATCCACCTCGCCCCAAGTATAACCGGCCAAATCACGGGCCATCATCAAAAGATCGTCTTGATAGACTAAGATTCCATAAGTGGGCTTTAGTATTTTTTCGAGCGCAGGATCTAAGTATTTTATCAATCGCGGATTATGTTTTCTCTTAATATAATCCGGTATAAATTGCATAGGTCCAGGACGATAGAGAGCGACCATAGCGTTGATGTCGTGAATTGTCGTCGGTTTCATATCTTTCAGGTGTCTTGTCATGCCTTGACCATTGAGCTGAAAAAGTCCGGCTGTTTCTCCCAGCGCCAGCATTTCGAATGTTTTTTTATCGTCTATCGGAATATTGTCTATGTCAATCTCAATTCCTTCCAATTTTTTCACAAGAGACACGGTATCCGCCAAAATAGAAAGGTTTTTTATTCCCAGGAAATCAAACTTAAGGAGCCCCGCCTCTTCAATTGAATACATATCATATTGAGTGATAATTTTATTGTCTCCTTTAGTATCGTACTGAAGAGGAGTAAATTCAATAAGGGGTTTGGGAGAAATGACAACCCCCGCGGCATGGACGGAAATGTGGCGGGTGCACCCTTCAATCTTTTTCGCCATATCGATTATCGTTTTCGCGTCCTGTTCTTCTTTGTAAATTTTTTTCAGTTCGGGGACTTCTTTGAGCGCTCGGTCTATGGTCATCGGGAATCCCTGCGCGCCCATCGGAATCAGTTTGGCGATTCTGTCGCCTGTCGCGTAGGGGAAGCCTAGCGCTCTCGCCACATCTCGAACCGAGCCGCGCGCCATCATGGTACCGAAAGTACCAATTTGGGCGACCTTGTCTTCACCGTATTTTTCTTTAACATACTGAATCATTTCATCGCGTCGATTGTCGGCAATATCCATATCAATATCAGGCGCAGACGGTCTTTCCGGATTCAAGAATCTTTCAAAAGGAATTTTGTATTCTATTGGATTAACTGTGGTGATGAATGTCAGATAAGAGACCATTGAACCGGCGGCCGACCCTCTTGTCGTGCTAAAAATATTTTGTGAACGAGCATGTCTCAAGAGGTCGGACACCACCAAGAAATAAGGCGAATAGCCTTTATCTTTTATGATTTTCAATTCATATTCAATTCTATCTTTTATCTCATCAGTCTCTTCAAGTCCGCGCAATTTTATGCCTTCATAAGCCAGCCTTTTCAGTTCGTCATCGTAAGACGCGCCGCTTTCGACTTTGTAATCAGGGAATACCCACTTGCCCAAATCGAGCTTAAGATTACAGGCTTCGGTTATTTTTACGGAATTGTGAAGCGCTTCGGGAAGGTGGCTGAAATATTCTTCGGCTTTTTCTTGGGAGATAAAGGAAAAATCTTCACTGCCTCCGTCCAAACTGTTTTTGTCGCTCCAGTCAGCGGCGGTGTTTACCAAAAGAAGGGTGTCTCTGGCTTTCTTGTCTTCGGGATTCAGATAGTAGACATCATGCGCGGCGACGAGCGGAGTGTCGGTTTTCTTGCCAAGGTGAATAATCTTTTTCATCAAATCTTCATGACCCTCAATTTCCGGATGATGAGTGATTTCAAGAAAATAATTTTCCGCGTCATATGTTTTTTTATGCCAATTTACGATTTCTTCGGCTTTCGCTTCGTCTTTATTCTTTAAAGCTTGCGTTGTCTCTCCGCTAAAAGAAGGCGAGATGGCGATAAGCCCTTCGCCGTATTTTTCCATAATTTCTCGGTCAATGCGGGGCTTGTAATAAAATC